>NZ_JBEXUP010000030.1:0-70474 GCF_040614375.1 Nonomuraea sp. NPDC005983 | reverse complement strand
ATCCCCGCCTGACAGATCTATGCCCCTTGAGCGTCCTTTCATGGCCGGCCGCCGTCTTCGAGACGGCGGAGGGCCGCGTCGCGCTTCTTGCGCTCGCGGTTGTTGCGCCAGGCGTTCTGGACGTCGGCGAGCAAGTCGATGACGGCAGCGTCGCGGGTGATGGGGCGCTTGCTGCCTTTGATGCCACCGCCGAGGTGCGAGGCCGGCGAGCCGCTGCGGTGACGGGCTTCCCAGCCGGAGCGGCCGCCAGTGCCGGTGCGGTGGGGCTGCACGGTGCCCAGGAGTTCGCCGGCGATGATGACCCAGCAGGCGCCGTCGCCTTGGCCGGTCTTGATGACCTGGACGGCGTTGATCTCGTCGTCGGTGTACCAGCGTCGCCGGCGGATGGGGTCGGCGTCGCTCGTCCACGGCAGTGCGTCCTCGCCGGTGGCGGCGGGCTTCTTCTCGCGCTTGGGACGCGCGCTCCGGCGCGGTTTGGCGGGCTCGGACGACGCGGTCGGCACTTCCGGTTCGGGGACGTCTGCAGGCGTCTCAGAACCGGATGCGAGGTCGCGTCCGGCGAAAGCCTGTGTGAAGGCTTCGGCGGGGACCTGGTCGCGCTTGTGGTCCCCGCCAACGACCGGCTCGGCGGGCGTGGCAGGCGTGGCCGTGGCGGGCGGGGGTGGTTCGTCGTTCTCGAGTGCTCGGTACAGGGTGGAGCGTCCCACGCCGAGCTCGCGGGCGATGACGGTGATGGACTGGCCGCGTTCGCGGCGGGAGCGGGCGGCGGCGAGCACGTCGTCGGTGACGGCGGGGGGCCGGCCGCCCTTGCGGCCGTGGGCGGCGGCGGCCGCCAGGCCGTCCAGGGTGCGTTCGCTGATGAGGTCGCGTTCCATCTCAGCGGCCATGGCGGCGACCATGAACAGCATCCTGTCGGCGACGCTCTGCCCGTTGGGGCGGTGGGTGCCGGCGCAGATGCCGGACAGGATCTGAAGGTTGAGGCCGCGCGACGACTAATTCGGGGCAGCGGGATAACAGGTAACGCATTTGTCACTATGAGGCCCACGCGTGCCGGTTCAGGAGGCACTCTAGATCCATGTCGAAGGCAACAACCGGAGCGTCGCGAGCGCGACTGTGGCGGATCGTGGCCGTTGCCGCGATCGTGGTGCTTGCGGCCTCGCTGGCAGCAGGACTGCTCTGGTTCTTCGCTGATCCTCTGCACCTGCCGCAGGTACCGGAACCTGTCAATTTGATCAAGGCAGTTGAGCTGGGCTAATTCTGTGTCGGCTTCTCTGTGGTCTCCTTGCGGTTCTCGTTCTTGGGCTTGTTGATCCATGCGGGACCGGGCAGGGCGGGCGGTGTGGGGGTGCCGCCGGTGGTGAAGCGTTCAGGGTGAGCGGATTGAGCGGCGGTCAGAACGGCGGCCCGCCGATCGCGGACGGCGGCAGCGCGGCCGTAGTGCACGTCAGCCGGGTGGTGGCCGATCCCGGAGTGGTAGTGCTCGTGGTTGTACCAGGCGTAAAACGTAAAACTCCTGGCAGAACCGTCGGGCATCCTCGATGGAGCCGAACTGGCCGGGGAAGTTGGGGCAGTACTTGAGGGTCTTGTAGCTCGCCTCCACGTGAGGGTTGTCATTGGAGGTCTTGGGCCGGGAGTGGGACTTGGTCACGCCTAGGTCGATGAGCAACTCGGCGACGGTCTTGGACTTCATCGAGCTGCCGCGGTCGGCGTGCAGGGTGAGGGTTCCTTCGTCGATGTTGTGCTTGCGCGCGGTCTGTGCGATGAGTGTTTGGCCAGGTCAGCGGATTCGCGGGAGGCGATCATCCAGCCGACGACGTAGCGGCTGTAGATGTCGATGATGGTGTAGAGGGAGTACCAGACGCCCTTGTCCGGGCCGCGGAGTTTGGTGATGTCCCAGGCCCAGACCCGGTTGGGGACGTCGGCGAACAGTTCGGGGATGGTCTTGGGCGGATGGGTGGCCTGACGGCGCCGGTCGCGGCCGGCCTCGCCGTGCGAGCGCAGGATCCGATACATCGTCGATTCCGACGCCAGGTAGACGCCCTCGTCCAACAGGGAGAAGTAGGCCGTCGCCGGGGAGGCGTCGGCGAACCGCTCGTTCAGCACCGTGGTCGCGTTCGGCCTTTGACAGCGCCGACGGGTGTGGCTTGCGTGGCGCGACCGGGCGGGTGGGCGCTGGGCTTTGGCGGTTCTTGCGGTACCAGGTGGCCTGCGGTACCCCAGCTGCCGTGCACGCGTTGCGGCGTCCGAGCAGCGGGGCCAGTTCTTCGATCGCCTCGGCCTGGGCGGCCTGGATGATCTCGGTCACTGCTCGCCCCGATCCGGCGGGGTCTCGCTGCTGGTGGCGAGCTGATCCAGCAGCGCGAAGAGCTTTCCCTGCACCTCGATCACCTGGCGGGTCTTGCCAAGCTCGGCACGCAGCCGCTCGACCTCACCCTCCAGCGCGTCGATCTGCTTGTCCCGCGGATCGGCCTTCGGGCGGCCGACCGGCCGGGCCAGCGCCTGCTCGACACCATGGTCACGGGCCGTTCTCCAACTGGAGATCAGCGAGGAGTACAGACCTTCACGGCGCAGCAGCGCGCCCTTGCCGGCCTTGTCGAGCCGGTCGTACTCCTCCAGGATCCGGGCCTTGTATGCAGCGGTGTAGCGGCGGGTGCCAGCCCGCTCGCGCACCTGGGGGTCAGGGATCTGTGGATCCTGTTCGCTTGCTCCCACGAAGGGATGACTCCTTCCCCACCCTCAGCACAGATTTTTGTACCTGTTTGCTACCTCTGTCTATTTTGGCAGGGAGGGGTTCACCCCTATACAGGGGCGCCGGGCCTTGAATCCTCACTGGAAGGATCATTAGCCTCAATCTGGAACGCAGAACCTCTGTGCCGTCTCACTCGATGCCCGCCCGGGCAAGCATGTGTTTGGTGCCTGCATTGGAGGTACGGTGACACCGGATTCGATCCCCGCAATCGACCGCATTTCGGCCGGGTACGACCCGGATCCCGCGCTGTCGATGTCCTTGCACGCCGATGCCTACACCGATCCGATGTGGTTCGACGTCGACCAGCGAGCGATCTTCGCACGTACGTGGCAGTGGCTGTGCCATGTGGAGCAGCTGCGGGAGACGGGAAGCTACATGACCGGCACAGTGGCCGGCATGCCGATCGTCGCCGTCCGGGACGAGGCAGGTACGCTGCGGGCGTTCTACAACGTGTGCAAGCACCGGGCGCATGAACTGCTGTCCGGTTCCGGTGTCCGGCGCAGCATCGTGTGCCCGTACCACGCCTGGAACTTCGATCTGACCGGCCGGTTGAGTCGGGCGCGCAACACTGGCGGCATGCCGGGCTTCGACGCGTCTGCGGTGTGCCTGGACCAGATCCAGGTCGCCGAGTTCGGCGGCATGGTCTACGTCAACCTTGACCCCGGGGCGGCCCTCCTGTCGGAGCAGGCCGGGGGCCTGGAGGCGGGGATCGAGGCGCGGGCGCCGGACGTGGCCAAGCTGACCCTCGCCCGCCGGCTCACCTACGACATCGCCTCCAACTGGAAGAACGTCGTCGACAACTTCCTGGAGTGCTACCACTGCCACGTGGCCCACAAGGACTTCGTGTCCCTGGTCGACATGAGCACCTACAAGGTCACCACGTATGGGATCTACTCCAGCCACATGGCCCAGGCGGGGAAAGCGGACAACTCCGCCTATGACGTGTCGGGGGCGACGGTCACCGAGCACGCGGTCTGGTGGCTGTGGCCCAACACCTGCCTGCTGCGCTATCCCGGCCGCGGAAATTTCATGGTGTTGCAGATCATTCCTGACGGCCCGGAACGGACTCGCGAGATCTGGGACTTCTATCTGGAAACCACGGAGCCCAACGAGGCCGAACTGGACAGCATCCGGTACATCGACGAGGTTCTCCAGGTGGAGGACATCTCCTTGGTGGAGAGCGTCCAGCGCGGGATGCGCACTCCTGCGTTCACCCAGGGGAAGATCGTTTATAACCCCGACGGGTCCGGGTTGTCGGAGCACGCGGTCCACCATTTCCACGGCCTCGTCCTGGACGCGTATCGACATGAGCTTGAACGATCCCGCTCGTCCCGCATGTGATGAATGAGTCCGAACGTTTCGAGCCGGGTGCGACCGTGGTGCGTCGCCATGTATGGACCCGGCGAGGACCTACTCCAGGCGATCATCACCCGGCAACGCAGCCTGGCCGCCGCGCTGAACGAGGTGGACCCCCTTCTACCGCTACGAGGTGCAGATACGCTCCGGCCGCGTGCGCGAGCAAGCGTGGGACGGCGACCTGCACAGCCCCGTGCCGGTGGCCTGCGTGCACTACCGGCAACTGGACGAGGAGTCCTACCTGCTGATGCGGCTGCTGCCCCGCTGCGCCGAGTCGCTGCGGCTACGGCCGATCACCACCTCGGTCCAGCTCGAGGTCCCGGCCGTTCGCCCGAGCAGCAGGCGGTGGAGGACTGGCTGCGCTACGGCGCCCCCTTCCACGACGTGCCCGGCACGATCACCAACGTCACCGGCCCCCCGGGCCTGTTCACATCCACCGGGCCGGGCCGCTTCAGTTTCATGGTCGCCGACGAGCCCGATGCGGACCGGCCCGACCTGGAGATCCGGCTCATGACCGCGGATGACACGATCGTTATCTTGGGTCTTTTCCTCTTCTCGCAGGTCAGAGCGATATGATCTTGTCAGGCATGTAAGGCACGGTGCTGAACCGGGCAGTCATAAGCGCGAGGTTCGCGGCCCTGTCCCTCAAGCGCGGTGAGCACCAGGAGGTGGTCGGCGTTCCCCGGCAGCGGCGGCCGTGGGGCGGTATCGGCCGGCGCGTCCGCCGTTCATCCCTTCTGCATGGGCCCGGAATCCCCAGGGGGTGCATCGAGCTGTGTTTCTGAGCCCCTGCTTGTGGCAGACCAGCGAGGTGCGACGCAGGAGACCGGGGAAGGGCGCCGTCGCAGAGCTCGGCGATGGCCTCGGCGCGGTCGGCGGTGAACCGGATCTGCTGTTTGTGCAGCAGCGACAGCGCCCGAGAGGCGGCCATGCGGATCTCTGCCATGGCGTTGAAGACGTCCATGGACGCATCGGCATCGGTTCCATCCCGGGCCGTGCGGGCTTGAGCAGCCAGCGCTTCCCGCTCACGGCGCTGGGCATCATCGAATTCGCGCTGCCGCTGGCTGGTGACGTCGGCGGCCGCGGCGCGGTCGGCCGCGTCAGCGGCGGCCTGGCGGGCGTCGAACTCCGCAAGGGCCTCCCGCGCCGCCGCCCGGGTCGCCTCGGGCTAGCCTCTGGCAGCGCTGCGGCGCCAAGGCGCGGTGGGACAGATCATGCGGGGTGGCGCTCACTCGCCACATGCCCTATCGTCCCCGGGTGGCTAGGACGTTGCGGCTGGCGGTTGCGCAGAGCACGGTTCCCGAGGATCCGACCGATCCCGCGACCCTCCGGGCGAGCGGTGCCGAAGTGCGCGCTCTGATGCGGGAGGCCTGCGCAGCAGGGGCGCGGTTGGTCCAGTTTCCGGAAGGGGCGATCACGTATCCGAGCAAGCACGTGATGTCCTCAGGGCCGCCTGGAACGCTGGGCGAGCCGGACTGGAGCCGGGTCCCATGGGACGTGCTGCGCGCGGAGGCCGAGTCGATCACCGACCTGGCGGGGGAGCCTGGGCTCTGGGTGGCGTTCGGCTCGATCCACCCGCTGACCCCGCCGAACCGGCCGCATAACAGCCTGTACGTGGTCTCCGACCAGGGCCGGCTGGCCACGCGGTACGACAAGCGGTTCCTGTCGAACACCGAGGTCACTTTCATGTACTCGCCCGGTTCGTCCCCGTTGGTCTTCGAGATCGACGGCGTCCGGTTCGGGTGCGCGCTGTGCATCGAGGCTGAGTTCCCCGAGGTGTTCGCCGAGTACGAGCGCATGAACGTGGACTGCGTGCTGCTGTCGGTGATGGTCGACGACGCGGCGCGAGCGCTCGTCGCCCAGGCATACGGGAGGCTGTACGGCTACTGGATCGGGTACTCCATCCCGGCGCAGTTCAGCGCGACTGTGCCATCGGGGATCGTCGCACCAGGCGGCCGCTGGCTCGCGCGCTGTCCGGCAAACAGTCGACCAGCGCTGGCCGTGGCGGATATCGACCTGGATGCGACAGACGCGGACATCGATGTATCCGTTCGCCTCGCCCGGCCCTGGCGTCGCCTGGCACGCGCTGGGCTCTATGACGATCGAATGGTGCTGGGGGACCCCCGAAGCGAAACACGCACGACGTTCTGATCGTGCGACCGGGTTGCTCAGCGTCGGGATTCCGCGCGTCTGCGTTAACTGCGGGGCAGCCGAGATTCTCGTTAGACGAACGCCCGGACGCATGCGCCGATCACCCCCGCGGTGCCCTCCAGTTCCCCCACGTTGCCGGGCGACGAGGGACGGCCATCTTCGGTGACGAGGTGGGGCCAAAACTCGTTGGTAACCAAAGCCCCTCCAAGATCAAGCCGCGCCTGCGCCGAACGTGGGGCGCGGGCGTTGAGCGACAAGAGAGTGTCAGCGGTTCGCGACACTAAACGTCAGTAGCAGAGTGTGATCAGGCAGGTGAACGGAGAGTCTCGGATGAACAGCGGCGCCGAGGGGCATCACTCTGGCTGACTGGGCGGCCAAGGTGGTACGGCCGGTGCTCGGGTGCTCCAGGCGGAGCTGGAGCGGTTGTTCTTGCTGGACGACGCGGACCGGGGCTGGTCACCGAACGGCGCGGGGCACACCACCGCCTCGGCTTCGCTCTCCAGGTGACCAGGCGGGCTACGCAGAGAACGACGTCGCCAGAACATCCGTTTCAACATGCAGGCCGACCTGCGAAGGTCGTGAAGCCGCGCCGACCTCATCCTCGAGGACGTAGCCGGGCTAGCCAGAACAGGACCGCCACCGCAACCCCGCTGAGCGTCGCCTCCAGTGGCCCCCTCCCGGCCGTCAAGCTGAGGACGAAGGCGACCGCCCCCAGCGCGGGCGCAGTCACCAGGTCGACCTTGGTGCGCAGGTCCATGGCACGCCTTCGCGGTTCGTCCTGGCCAAGGCCGAGGAGGTTCGCGAACAGGTTGGGGAACATGTTGTCGATCTGGTCCTGCAGCCGCGCCGCTTCCCGTGCCTCGGCCGCCGCACGCCTGCGCTTGCCCTGGGCACTGGCCAGTTGCTCGCGGGCCAGATGCAGGTCGATCACCGCTCTAAGCACGCCGACGTCCTGGACGAGCCGTTCGTAGAGCGCGACCCTCTCGCTGGCCGTGGCCACGGCCTCCTTCTTCCTGCGCAGCGCGACCAGCAGTGTGACGAACTGGTTGAGCATTTGCGCCAGCTCCAGCCTGGCCGCTGCCTCTGCGTCCGGATCGGCCGGATCCGCCTCCGTGACGGCCGCGCGCAGCCACTCCGCTGTTTCCCGCGCGTAGGGCAGGGCCTCCTCCTGCCTGCCCAGCGCGGTGAATATGGTCGCCATCCCGACTAGCACGTTGGTGAGCAGGGGACCGCCGAAGTCTCGGACGGCGACCAGGTGCTCCTGGCCGATGGCGAGGGCCTCCTCCCACCGTTCCAGCCGCTGGTACATGCCCATCAGGCTCACCACGTTCCTGGCCAGCGCTGACTGGAAGGAGCGGATCGGGTGTCTGGCGACGGTCTCACGCGCCAGCGCCACGGCCTCGATCGCGGCCCGCACCCCATCGTCGTGGCGTCCCACGGTGAACAGCTGGACGGCGTGCGTGCCGAGCATCGCCGCCACCCGGTGCCCGAACGCGTCAGGGTCCGCCTCGGCCAGCCGCCTGCTCAGCGTCACCGCCTCCTGCGAGGCTTCGATCGCCTGCTCCTCGCCCCGCTTCAGCGTCATCCGCAGGTACGCGAGATTGCCCAGGGCCATGGCCAGGCCGCCCTGGAAGTCGAGGTCGTCGGGATCGGCGGCCACGGCCAGCCGGTGGTTCTGCACGGCCTCCTGCGCCGACTCGATCGCCTCGCTGTTCCTGTCCAGCTGGTAGGCGAGCATCGCGCGGTTGCCCAGTGCCATCGCCAGGTTGAACGGGTCGTCGAGGCCGCGAAGCAGGTCCACCGCTTCCTCCACGGCCGACATGGCCTCCTCGTCGCGATCGGTGCCCATGAGTAGGTTGGCGAGGTTGTTCAGGTTGATGGCCAAGGGGCCCGTGAACCGCGCCGGGTCCTCTCCCACGAGGGCGCGGTAGCCCTCGATCGCCCGCTCCTCGTGGGTGACCGCGTCCTGCGTGCGGTCGACGACCAGCAGGCGGCGCGCGAGAGTGGCGTGGAGCTCAGCTCGCATGGCCGGGTCGACGCCGGTGGCCAGGCGGTGGGCGACGACGCGCTCGGCGACGGCAGCGATTCCAGCGTCGAGGTCGACGTTCCTGCGCTCGGGGAAGAGCCTCTCGACCGCGTCGAGCACCGCCGGATCGAGGCCCGGTACCTCGGCGAGCGCGGTGAGCGCCGCTCCACCTCCAGCCAGCGCCAGGGCCGGATCCGCGGAAAGGACGTCGGCCAGGCTCTTGCCCACGTGCGGCCACCTCGTGGCCGACGAGGCGAGAAAGGTGATGGCCCGTCCCGCGTAGGCGGGTGGGTCGCCGTCATGGGCCAGCAGCCCGGCGGTCGCGCCCGGCGTCCACGGGTCGCCGCCGCCGCCGGCCGCGTGGCCGGGCAGGGCCAGCGCCAGCAGGTCCTCCGCCAGCCTGTCGGGGTAGAGCGGTTCCAGGACCCGATCCGGCTCGGCCGGCGGGTAGCAGACGGCATGATCGTCGATCAGCTCGTGCGGGTGCCCCGGCAGGCCCAGCCCGCCCAGCACCCCTGCCGCCGCCTCGTAGCTCTGGGCGCCGGTCAGGACAGCGGTGAACACCGTCCTAGCCATCACCTGCGGAGGTGTCGACAGGGCCTGGTTGCCGTGCAGCTCTGTCCAGTGGCGGCGTTCGCGGTCGAGCAGGTAGGCGGAGAACTCCGACGGATCGCCGGGCGGGCTGACGCCTCTGGCCCGCGCGTCGACGGCTACCAGGGCGGCCATGTGCAGGGTCAGCACGAGCTCGAATCCGGGGCCGTCGAGGCGAGGCGGGGCAACCGCATCCGGTACGGCCATGCCGTACCGTTCGCAGAAGCAGTCGTGAGCGGCGGCGAACACCCGTTCACGGTCGATCGCCGTCCGGGGCAGCGGTCCGAGCGGTAGGTCGCCGGTTCGCGCGCCATGTTCGGTCAGTACGGCACGCAGCGCCGGCCAGGACCGCACCGACCTGGCCACCAGCAGCACCCGCGCGCTTCGAGGAGCGTGCAGCAGCGCGTTGGCGAACAGCCAGCTCAGGTGGGAGAGGGGCCACCGATCCGCGTAGTCGACGATCAGCAGCAGGCCGGGCGCCGCCCCGGGGAGCAGGTCCTGGCTGCCGGGAGAGGGGACGGCACGGTGGGCGGCGGTCACGACCTTCCAGCCGCGCTCAGCCGCCAGGTCGGCGAACGCGGACACCAGGCGGGTCTTGCCCTGGCCGCCCGGGCCGTGCAACCAGCGCGCCGCCAGCTGCGGCCCCTCCAGCCACGAGGTCAGGTCGGCGAGTTCAGCCTCGCGCCCGTCGAAGGCGACGACCTCGTAGCGGGCGTCGAGCAGCCTGCTGGGCTGTTCGAGCAGCCAGGCGGCGTCCACGGCCGGTGGTCCTGCCCGCTCGATCAGCGTGTAGACGGGACCCGCGTCCTGGAAGACGTGCAGGTCCGCGCCAATGACGCCGTACGCGAAGCCAGCCTCGGCCTGGACCGTCTGCTGGAAGAGCGGCTCGTTCACCGAGCCGGGTCGTCGATGTCGCCGTGGATGATGACGTTGCCACCCTGCGCGGCGAAGAGCCTGCCGTGGTCGCGGGCGATGTTGTTCTGCACCCACGTCATCGACTTCTCGGGGAGCCCGGCATGCAGCTCGGTCACCAGGTCGCGCAGCTCGCCGGCCAGCTCCGGATGCTCTTCGAGCAGATCCTCGACCTCCAGCTGCCACACGCCGATCAGCGCCTGGCGGACCCGGTCTTCGTCCTTCCGCGCCACCCGGCCCGCGTTGGTGTCGAGCTGGGCGTCGATCCTGTCCAGTTCGGCCTGGCCGCGCCTGGAAAACAGGCGAGAGAAGCCCGACTTGGCGCTCTCCCATCCGTCTGTGGCCATCGCGCCCACCAGGGTGGTGGCTGCGGTGGCGGCCAGAGCGGACAGAGCCTCTGCGAGCATCGGATCTCCTCGGGGGGTAAAAGCCTGCCACGAGTGTCCATCCCGGGGAGGGATCATTCAATCGTTGAGTAGCCGCCAGGTGGTGAGGGCGATCTTGTTCCGCGTCAGCCCGGCGGGTTCTGTAAGGTCGAGGTTCAGGGTCCTGGCATGCGACTACGCGCGGCGGCCGAGGGACTCATGCGGTCATCTTCCCGCCTTTCCCTGGTCTGATCTTCTCGGTGTTCGCCTAAGGAGAGGAGATCGTGCAGGCCCTTGCCGATGAACAGGGTCCCGGTAATATCGGCGAAACTTTCAACGGATATGCAGGTCAGAGCTCCCTTAGAACCTTCCAGCACAGCTGGAAGGTGGGTCGCTGACCTGCATATCCGTTGTTTCCTGCGTCGTTACTACTGGGACCCCCTTCACTCCACGCTCGAGCCCGCGTCCCGATCTTCCGGCGCCGAGGTCTGACCGTCTCCCGGGTTCACCGGTCAGCGCGGCGGAGAATCGTGTTCGGCGCCGACACTTCGCGAGCCGTGCCACGACCTCCACAGCGCCTCGTACACCCCGCCCGCCGCGACCAGCTCGTCGTGGGCTCCGACCTCCACCACCCGGCCGTTGTCCATGACCACCACTCGGTCGGCGTCGCGGGCCGTGTGCAGGCGGTGGGCGATCGCGATGACGGTCCGCCCCTCCAGGACGGCGGCGAGCGAGCGTTCGGCGCGCCTGGCCGTACGGGGGTCGAGCATGGCGGTGGCCTCGTCGAGGATGACCGTGTGCGGGTCGGCCAGGATGACCCTGGCCAGGGCGAGCTGCTGGACCCGGTCCGGGCCGAGGGTGGCGCCGGACGACTGGGACCCCAGCTCGTCGTCGAGCGAGGCGACCCAGTCGGCGCCGACCGCCGCCAGCGCCTTGTCCAGGCGGTCGTCGCCGGCCGTCGGATCTGCCAGCAGCAGGTTGTCGCGGACGGTGCCGAGGAACAGGTGTTGTTCCTGGGTGACCAGGACAACGTGCTCGCGGAGCTGGGTGGGGGAGAGATCGGCGACGGGCACCGAGCCGACGGTTACCGTGCCCAGGCGCGGGCGGTCGGTGCCGGCCAGCAGCTTGCCCAGGGTCGACTTGCCGGCTCCCGAGGGGCCGACGACGGCCAGGCGCTCGCCGGGCCGTACGGTCAGATCGACGCCGACTACCACCTCGTCGCCGCCTTCGTAGGCGAAGTGCACGCCGCACGCCTCGATGCGGTTGCCCTGGGGCACCGCGCCGGCGACCTCCTCCCGCACCGGCGTCGCCAAGCCCTCGATCCTGGCGAAGGAGGCGCCGCTGCTCTGCAGCTGCTCCAGCCAGATCAGGATCGTCTCGATCGGCTGGCCGAGCTGGCGCAGGTAGAGCACGCAGGCCACGACCGCGCCCAGCGTGACCTGGCCGCGGTCCACGAGCACCCCGCCGAGCAGCAGCACCAGCATGGGCGGCAGGAGCGAGGAGACCTCCACCGAGGGCCAGAGCACGCTGCGCAGGAAGAGGGTCCGCAGCTGGGCGACCCGGCTGCGCTCGATCACCCGTTCCGCCGCCCGCGTGCGCTTGGCCTGCAGGCCCAGGGCCTCGATGGTGCGGGCGCCCGCGGCGTTGGCGGCCAGGTGCTCGGCCAGCTCCGAGCGGGCGGCGCCTTCCTCCAGGTAGGCGGGGCGGGCGCGGCGAAGGTACCAGCGGGAGGCGGCCACGATGCCGGCCAGCGCGAGCAGGCCGCAGGCGCCCAGGACCGGGTCGACCAGGAAGACGGCGACGATCAGGAAGAGCGCCTGCAGGCTCGAGACGAGGATCGCGGGGGCGGCGTCGCGCAGGGTGCGGCCGACGACGGCCACGTCGGTGGTTCCGCGGGCGGTCAGGTCGCCGGTGCGGATGTGCTCGACGGTGGCGGCGGGCAGGGCCAGCACGCGGTCAAGGAGTTCGGCGCGGATGTGTTCCTGGACACGCTCGCTGAAGCGGGTGCCGATCTTCTCGGCGTACCTGGACAGGACCAGCTGGGCCAGCGCCGCGCCCACGGCGATCGCGGCGAGCAGGTCGACCGTGTCTCCGGCGCTGATGGCGTCGATGATGCGGCCCAGCAACCACGGGCTGACCAGCGCCGCGGCCGCAGCCAGGCTGTTGAGCAGCAGCGTCGCGGTGAAGCCGGGCACGTCGCGCCTGACCAGGCGCAGGGCGGCCCGCCGTACCTGCTGGCGGTCGGCGATGGGCAGGTCGCGGTTCATGCGAGGACCGATCGGTAGGCGGGGGTGGACTCCATCAGCTCGCGGTGGGTGCCGGTGGCGGCCACCCGCCCGTCCTCGATGAACAGCACCTGGTCGGCCTGGGCGAGCAGCAGCGGCGAGGTGGTGGCCACGACCGTCGTACGGCCGGCGCGTGCCGTACGGAGCCGCCCCGCGAGGAGGGACTCGGTGTGCGCGTCCAGCGCGGAGGTGGGCTCCACGGCCAGCAGCACTTCGGGCTCGGCCAGCAGCGCTCGGGCCAGGCGTACGCGCTGACGCTGGCCGCCCGACAGGTTACGGCCGCCGGGTTCGATCATCGAGTCGAGCCCGTGGCGCAGCCCTGCGACCACGTCCTGCGCCGCGGCGATGTGCACGGCCCGGTGGATGGCCTCGTCGTCCGCCTCGCCCCGGCCCTGGAGGACTTCGCGCAGCGTGCCCGCGAACAGGGCGGCGTCGTGGTCGGTGATCAGGGAGGTGCCGTCGAACCCGCCCAGCCCTTCGAGCAGCGCCACGCTCTCCTCGGGCCGGGCGCTGACCAGCCCCACCAGGCTCCCCGGCGCGACCTCCGGCCCGGCGGGCCGGGGCCGCTCCTCGGTGCGCAGCGCGAGGAAGCGGGTGACCTGGTGGGCGGCGACGAGGCCGTGGCTGATCTGGAAGCTGCCCTCGATGAAGGAGGAGACCGGCACCACCAGCATGGCGATGTACCCGTATATCCCGACCAGTTCGCCCGCTGTGATGGCCCCGTCGGCGGCCAGCCGGGCGCCCAGCCAGGTGACGGCGGCCAGGAACAGGGCGGGCAATCCGGTGCCCAGCGCGCCGATCCAGCTCGTCAGCGACGCCACCCGGTAGCCCTGCTCGCGCAGGCTCGCCGAGTCGGCGCGGTACCGCTCGGCGTAGGTGCCCTTGCCGCCGAAGGCGTTGAGCACCCGCAGCCCCTCGATCAGGTCGACCAGGCGAGTGGTCAGCCTGCCCTGGTTCTCGCGGTAGCCGTTCTGCACCTTCATCAGCCGCCCGAGCAGCGGGCCGAGCAGGATCGCCAGCAGCGGCACGCCCAGCAGCACCACCACGGCCAGCACCACGGAGACCTGCAGCAGCAGTGCCGCCACTACGCCGTAGCTGATCACCGCGCCTACGCCGGGGCCGGTCACCGTCAGCGAGGCGGCGATGGTGATGACGTCGCCGATGCCGATCGTCACCACGTCGCCCGTCGAAGCGCGCTTGGGTAGGTCGGCGCCCAGCTTGTTGATCTGCTCGACCAGGGCGCGCACGGTGCGGAAGTTGGCGTCCATCCGGATCTTGGTCATCGTGCGGTGCCGCAACATCGCCAGCCAGGCGTTGACCAGGCCCGCGCCGAGCAGCGCCAGCACCCAGCCGGGCGCCAGGTTGTCGTCGATCGCCCTGGACAGCAGGTACGGCGGGAGCGTCAGGCCCACCATCCAGAGGGTTCCCAGCGTCGCGCCCAGAGCGACCTGGCCCTTCTGCGCCCAGGCCAGCCAGCACAGATACCGGGCCGCCTTCATGGCGATCACGCTAGAGCATCGCTTTAGCGCCTCTTTGCCCGCCCTGGAGCGGCCGTTCGTAGCGGCTGACCCAGGTGATCGGTCCCTCCTTGTCGCGCTGCCCGGGGTGCGCCCGTGACGGCGACGTCGCCACGGTATGCGAAGCCCCACTCGCGGTAGTAGGCACGCAGCCGGTCGTTGGGTCGCACGCAGTCGAGCCGCAGGAAGCCGGCGTTCAGATGCCACGGCTGACCTGTGAGAACGGGCTTAGCGTACGTTTTCGTTCCGCTGCACCTCGACCCCCGCTACGCCGCCTTCGTCCTGCACTACCCGGTCGGCCTGGACCGCCTGCACCCACTCCCGCTCAACACGGCCCGCGCCGCGCTGAGCCACCTGCGTGAGAACGCGGCGCACTACCACCTCGACCCCGCGCGCCTCGGAGTCCTCGGCTTCTCCGCAGGCGGCCACCTCGCCGCCCATGTCGCCGCCGAACCCGGACCTGCCCCCAACGCGCGGCCGGACTTCGCAGTCCTGCTGTACCCGGCATCATCCTGGCGCTCGTTCTACACCCCCGGCTCCAACGCGTCCGGGCACGACCCGCTACTCGGCGCCGACCCCACCCCGGCCCAGCGCGACGCCGTCTCCATCGAACTGATCGCCACCCGCGACACCCCACCGGTCCTGGCCATCCACGCCGCCGACGACACCGTCGTCCCCGTCCGCCACTCCCTCCTCCTGACCCAAGCACTGGCCGACCTCGGCGTACCCGTGGAACTGCATGTCCTGCCACACGGCGGCCATGGCTTCGGCCTCGATGAAGAGAACCCGGAAACCCACCGCTGGACAGACCTGTGCGCAAACTGGCTCAGCCGATACGCCTGACCACAAACAACGCCCTCACATCCCGACCTAGGGCATGTACGGACTTCAGATCTTCAGATGGGTTGAAGGCTTCGAATCCACAAGATGGCTCCGCGTAGATGAAGGCCGGCGAGGTAGCTGTCGGGAGTCTTGTCGAAGCGGAAGGCCAGCCCTCGCCACTCCTTGATCCGATTAATACAGCGTTCCGCCGTGTTGCGCTCTTTATAGAGATCGGGATCATGGCTGATCGGGCGGCCGCCGCGGGAGCCGCGCTTCTTGCGGTGGGCCGCCTGGTCGCGCTTCTCCGGGATGACCGCCTTGATGGCGCGTCGGCGCAGGTAGGCGCGATTACCGCGGGAGGAGTTGGCCTTGTCAGCGGCCACCGCGCCCGGCCGGGTGCGCGGGCGGCCGACAGGCAGGCGGACACTGATCCGGGACAGCACGGCGCGAAACTGCGGGCTGTCGCCGGCTTGGCCCGGGGTCAGGACGAAGGACAGCGGACGGCATCGCCGGTCGGCCGACAGGTGGACCTTGCTGGTCAGCCCACCCCGCGAGCGGCCCAGCCCAGCCGCCTTCAGTCGTATTCTGCGCCGCAGTCGTAACCGACGGCGTCCGTCCCCATCCCCGTTCCCGTCTTCGTCGGGCTCGCCGCCCCGGCCGTCTTGGGGGTTTTGCCCCTTTGGCGGAGCCCCTTTTCCTGCTCGGTGGCCTCCTCCAACGCCTTCACCAACTCGCCGTCCAGGACCATCCCAGCGGCGTGGTGGTGGGCACGGGCCGTGGTGGAGTCCACGCTGACCAGGTCAAGGTCGACCTGCCCTCGGGCAGCGGCCTCGGCGATCAGCGCCTGCATCAGCTGCTCGAAGACGCCCGTCTTCGCCCAGGATCGGAACCGGTCATAGGCGGTGGACCACGGCCCGTACTCGGCGGGCAGGTCCCGCCACGGGCTCCCGGTACGGAAGCGCCACATCGCGGCGTTGAACTGCTGCCGCAGGTCCGGGATCGGGCCCCGCTCACCCAGAGGCAGGTGAGGCTCGATCAAGGACCATTCCTCGTCGGTGAGGTCTCCACGGGCCATGACGATGGCCTACCAGGATCCCGGCCAAGGCGTAGGCGAATCTCCCTGATCTCAACTCCGTACAGGCCCTTGAAGGCCTACAAACCGTCCCGTGAGGAATGACGGCCTCCGCTACGCAGATCCCCACCCTGGGAAACGATCACATCTCTTCCGGGAAGCGATCTTCCTCACCTCTCCTCCATCCCAGGCCAGCCCTACTCGTGAACACCCCAACCGGCCTCAGCCTGCGACCAGCCCACAGAACCTCAGATAAGCACCGCCATTCACCCATCCTGTCGGCGCATCGCGACACCTATCCGTTGGATCAGGCCAGATCGGCCCAGGGGGTTGGCGGGGTTGAGGCGAAGAAGCGGAGCAGGCCCAGGAGCCGGCTGGCTGGAGGGGCGGTCCAGTGGCGTTCGCCCGGGCGCGGGACGGGATCTGCCAGACGTCCGAGGGCCCAGATGAGGTGGAACCACAGCACGCGAGCGTCCCAGGCCGATGTGCTCGTTGAGGTCCCCTCGCCGGTTTCCTGTCGGTAGCCGTCGAGCATGGCCGGGATGCCGGTCAGGGGCATCTTGGCGAAGTCCACAGCAGGGTCGGCCCACTGGGCATCGCCCCAATCCACGATCCCGTTGAACTGGGCTGTTTCCGGGGAGACAAGGAGGTTCTGCGGAGCGATGTCGCCGTGCACCAGGACCAAGGGCGGGTCCGCAGGAAGACGTGCCGAGAGCCGGTCGAACCAGCCGGTGAGCCAGCGGGCGGCCTCGGCGTCGATCCACCCTGCCATGAGAAGGCGGTTGGTGAGTGCCCAGGGGTCTGGGGTGTCGTTCTCCACGGGGACGGCAGGAAGATGAAGTGCGGTGGCCGGAGATAGCCGGTGCAGTTTGGCCAATTCCCGCCCCACTTGGTGGAAGACATGGTCGGTGTTGGCGAAGGGCAGTTCGAGGCGTGCGAGATCTACTCCCTGCGCTCGGGCGAGCACCATGTAGGGCACGTCCACCACCGAACAGGTGTCATCGAAGGCGACGACTTCCGGTGTCCGCACGCCTGCGTGCAGGGCGGCGGGGATGACTGCGACCTCCTTGACCAGGTCCGGGAGGAACTGCTTAGTCCGCGGGATGCGCAGAACCAGGTCATCTCCGAGAAGGAAGACGCGGTTGGCCACCCCTGTGGGAAGTGGCCGCACCTGCTCAACGGTGATCCCGTGCAGGCTGGCGATGACGGCCAATGTCTCGTCGCTCGTCTCGTATTCCAACATGATCGAGCATGCTGGCACGGACGGCCAGGACCGTCTCGCCCTTTTCCTGCAGTTGCTGGCCGGTCCCCGTGCAGTTGGTTTCGTCGACCACCGCGGCGGGCCGCTGCCAGCCGGTCCCGTAAACGTGAGCCGGACAAGCCGTTCCGCTGTCGGGGGCATTTTCTGCACGCGCGTTCCTCCAGAGAGGTGAGAGGCGTAGGCCCCTCCAGGAGAACACGGGAATGGAAAACAGTGGGGCCGGTTGCCGAGCTGCGGAAGTCACGTTCCCGGAACCAAGCCGGTTCCGGGAACGGCAGCGATCCTGTTCTAGACGGCCACGTCGTGGACGAGGTGATCGCCGAGCAGCTCGGCCGCGGCCATCCGCTCGCGGTGCACCTGGACGACTTCCTCACCGACAAGCGCAACGCCGGCGCCTCCGGCCAGACGATCCGCGCCTACCGCGGCGACCTGCTGCAGTTCACCAGCTACTGCGACGGCGACCCCTTTGCGGCTGGCAGTGCGGGCCGAATCTGGGGCTCTTGGGAAGAGGCGACCACGACCCGCGCGAGAGGCCAGGAGGCCGAGTTGACGAAGATCATGGGCGCTAATACCCTTTTACTAATCCAATAGGAAAAGGGTATTGTGGTGATCAAGCTTCGCCTCGATCCAAGCTCTGGTGTGGCGACATATCTGCAACTGGTGCATCAGGTCAAACACGCCTTGCGGCTCGGTGTGCTCATGCCGGGCGATCGGCTGCCGACGATCAAGGAGGTCGTCAGCGACCTCGCGATCAATCCGAACACCGTGGCCAAGGCCTACCGCGAACTGGAACACGAGGGCCTCGTCGTCGGCCGGCCCGGGTTGGGCACGTTCGTGCGGCGGTCCCTGGGCAGCGGATCCACGGCCGATCACACCCGGTTCCGCCGCGACCTCGCCCGGTGGGTACACGACTGCCGTGAAGCGGGGCTCGACCAAGGGGATATGGAGGCGCTGTTCGCCTCGGTGCTCGCCGACTCCGTCCAGGAGGGGATCGCATGACAGCGGATCGGACAGTGAGGATGTTCGGCGGCGGATCCGGTGAGCTCACCGCCCCCGCACAGAGCCCGACGGCTCTGGAGGCCGTGAGGCTCGCCAAGCGGTATCGGGGCACGTGGGCGTTGCGCGAGTGCACGATGTCCGTCCCCGCCGGCCGGGTGGTCGCGCTCGTCGGACCGAACGGCGCGGGCAAGTCCACGTTCCTGCACCTGGTCGCCGGCCTGATCGCCCCCACCCGGGGCAGCGTGCGTGTCTTCGGCGAACCGGTCGGCCAGCGGGCAGCCGCCCTCGCGCGGGTGGCGTTCCTGGCCCAGGACAAACCCCTCTACGACGGCTTCACCGTCGCTGAGATGCTCCGCTTCGGACGCCACCTCAATCCGGGGTGGGACGACGCCCTGGCCCGGCAACGGCTGGCGGAACTGGATATCCCGCTGAACCGCAAGGTCGGCAAGCTTTCCGGAGGTCAGCAGGCGCAGGTCGCGCTGACCATCGCCGTGGCCAAGCGGCCGGATCTGCTGGTCATGGACGAGCCGCTGGCCAACCTCGACCCAGTGGCCCGGCACGACGTCATGTGCTCCCTGATGGCGGCGGTGGCCGAGACGCAGATGACCGTCGTCCTGTCCTCCCATGTTGTGTCCGACCTGACCAACGCCTGCGACTGGCTGGTGGTGCTCAACCGCGGCCAGGTCCAGATCAGCGGCGAGGTCGACGAGCTGCTCGCCACCCACCGGATGATGTCCGGTCCGGCCGAACTGGCCGACGGGATGGCGGCCCGGATGCCGGTGATCAGCGACAGCCGCAGCGAACGGCAGGCCGACCTGCTGGTCCGCACCGGCCCGGGAACTCCGTTGCACGACCCGCGATGGAGTGCGTCCGGTGTGAGCCTGGAGGAACTGGTGCTGGCCTACCTGCGCCGCCCCGACACTACCTCACTGCCTCGTCCGACCTTGACCATTTCTGACCGCTAAGGAGACCTGGAAGTGTTGTGGCTTACCTGGCGGCAGCACCGCATGCAGGTGCTCGTCACCACGGCGCTGCTGGCCGTCCTCGGCGCGGTTCTGCTCATCAACGGTGCGGGCGCGGCCGACTTCGCCGCCCAGAACGCTCCGGCGGCCGACTGCGTGGCGGACACGCCCGTCTGCAGCGCTTACCTCGTGGAGATGAACGAGCGCATACGGTCGGTGGGTGAACTCCTCAGCTGGCTTCCGCTGCTGGCCCCGGCGATGATCGGCGCCTTCTGGGGCGCTCCGCTCCTGGCCCGGGAGTTCGAGCAGGGCACGCACCAGCTGACCTGGACCCAGTCGGTGACGCGGCGGCGCTGGTTGGCGGCCAAGATCGTCGGGCTCGGTGCCGCGGTCACGCTCGGCGGGCTGGCGCTGGCCGGCATCGTGGAGCCGTGGCTGGCCGCCTTCGACGTCCCCCCCCACAACGTTGACCGCTTCGACATGAGTTGGTTCCGCGTTGTCGGCATCATGCCAGCGGCGTGGTGGCTGGCCGCGTTCGTGCTCGGCATGACCGCCGGCGCACTGTTCCGGCGGACCCTGCCGGCGATGGCGGTGACCCTGGCGGTGTGCGCGTTAGCATTCTTCGGGCTCCTCAGGGCGCCATCCTCCTACGCGACACCGGAACGAGTCGTGCAGGCCACGGTCATGGACGAGCCCGAACCGGATGACTCCCTGCACGTGACGAGCTACTGGATCGACAGAAGCGGCGTGAAGTACACCGCTCAGGAGAGAGAGCTCGCGCTCGCCGGCCCCTGCGGGACAGACGAAACGACCAAGAAGTACGCCAGATGCTCCTTCGGCCACGGCTATCGACAGGTGACCGAGTTTCACCCCGCGGACAGGTTCTGGCAGTTCCAATGGGCCGAGGCGGGAATCTTGCTCATCCCCGCTCTCTCGTTGGGCGGCCTCGCCGTCCGGCGCACCCTTCGGCCCCGCATCTGAAACCAGTTATCGCCTCATCACGGTGACGGGAGGGCCTGGCGCAGGACCGTCACCGCCTCCTGCGAGGCGTCCAGTAGAGGGCGTGCAGTGAATCATGCAGGACCGAGAGCAACGAATTCTGCGTGACGTAGGTCGGCCCGCTGCCTGCCCGCCCTGATCAAACTGCCCGACTCTTCCTTTGAGCAGATGCCCGAACGACAGCGTCCTTGCCGACTCGGCGGCTCAGAAGAGGGTGTCGCGCACCCGCAGCGGCCGATAGCCAGTGGGGCCAAGCTGGGCCAGCTCGCTCCCAGTACCGAACACCGGGGTCAGCGGCAGCCGCTGGTGATAGCCGATGATGGCCAAGTTCGCCGCGCGCAGCGTCTCCTCCCGCACGTACCACTCGGCGGTCCAGGCCAGCACGTCGTAGGAGATCCCGCAGGCGTCGGCCATCCGCGTCAGGCCGAGGTTGGTGGAGTGGCTGATCAACACCGCGATCAGGTTCCGCTTCAACTCCGGGCTGCGGGCCTGCTTGCCGCCAGCGTGGGTGAAACAGTCCAGGTAGCCGGTGCGCTTGCCCAGCTCGATCAGCAGCGACACGATCGGCGCGAACGGCAGCATCTCGGTCAGCTCAGCCGTCAGCGCCGTTGCCTCGGCCGGGACGTCCTCGGCGGTCAGCGGCGAGATCACCAGGTCACCGCCCTCATCGAGGCGCACCGGGCCGTCCCCGGCGGCCAGGACCTCTTCCACCTCGCCCAGCTCGTCCTCCGCCGCGGCGAGCGCGCGGGCAGGGTCGGCAGGCTTGCCGACCAGCTGGCAGAACTCCGCGCGCTGGTCGGCCCACTTGCAGGGGGTCAGCAGATAGGCGGCCGGGTCGGAGTAACGACGCGAACCTGGCACGAACACGTCTCCGGATCGCAGCCCGTCCCGCAGCGCCAGCAGCGTGCACAGCTCCCAGTAGTGCCGACAAGCGCGGGCGTTGCCGGACTTCGCGGCGGCCTCCAGGTAACCGCGCCACTTCGTAGGCACGAAGCCGTCCGGGGCCTCGGCGGGGACGAAGCGAGCGCGACATCAGCTGATGTCAGGGTGAAGAACCGAAATAGCTCGTCTCGACCGATCTCCGGGAATCCCCGCAGCCGCTCTAGCTCCTCATCCGCGAACACCTGCGTCGCCAAGAACGTCCTCCGGCCAGCCCCACAGATACAAAGCTCAGAAGCCTACTCAGCTATATCCGCCCGATTTTCGGCGGTTACTGCTGGGACCCCGTGATCTCGACCGCGGCCGGCGCGGCCCAGCAGTGGATCAGGCGAAGTCGGCGGCGTGGTCCGTGGCCCACTCCGCGAAGGAGCGCGCCGGCCTGCCGGTCACTTCCTGGACGGCGTTCGTGACGAGCGCGGGACGGTCCACGGCCTCGACCATGTGGCGGACGAGGGCGTCGGCGACCTCCAGAGGACCCCATCGGGCCAGCGTCCGGCGATAGTCCTCCACGTCCAGCTCGGCGAACTCCACCCGCCGCCCGATGGCCGCGCCGATCAGCTCGGCCTGCTCCCGCTGGGTCACCGACCGCGAGCCCGTCAGAACATGCACGGCCCCTTGGTGGCCGGGATCCAGCAGCGCCCGCACGGCGACCGCCGCGATGTCGGCCTCGTGGACCGCGGCCACCTGCGCCTCCGGGAACGGGTCGCGCACCACGCCTTCGGCCCTGATCGACGCGGCCCACTGCAGCGTGTTGGTGGCGAAAGTGTTCGACCAGCGGATCATCCTCTTCACCGCCGCACCCGGCACCACCTCCCACGACGCGCTCCAGCTCCTTCGCAGCCTGTAGGCACGACGGCACCGTTCTCGATCCTTGCGTGCATGCATGGTATACATTGCATGCAAAAGGAGGCTGCTGTGGAGACGACCTATGACAGGGTGCGCGAGCTGATCGTGTCCGGGGCCTACCTGCCCGGGCAGCGGGTCACCGAGTTCGACCTGTCCGAGCGGCTGGAGGTCAGCCGCACGCCGATCCGCGAGGCGCTGCGGAAGCTGGAGAGCGACGGGCTGGTACGCGGCGGGCGGCGCGGGATGACCGTGGTGGAGCTCGGCGGCAAGGCGCTGCGCGACGCCTACCTCGTCCGGGCCTCGCTGGAAGGGCTCGCCGCGGAGCTGGCGGCGCGGCGGCAGCAGGCGGGGGAGATCTCGCCCGCCGCGCTGAACCGCCTGGTCCAGTACGCCGACCAGGCGGACCGGGCCACCAGGGACGGCGACCTCGCGGCCGGCGTGCTGCACAACCGCGCCTTCCACCGGCACGTCGCCGTCCTCGCCGACAACCCGCTGGCCCTGGAGGTGCTCGACCGGGTCTGGGACCAGATCACCGTCTCCACCCGCACCTCGCTGACCGCGCCGAGCCGTCCGGCACAGGTGGACGATGAGCACCGCACGCTGATCGAGGCGATCACCGCGGGGGCCCCCGACGCCGCCGTTGCCGCCGCCCGCGCCCACATCATGGCGACGCTCTCCGCCCAGCCCGAACGACCCGAAGGAGCACACGAGTGAGCAAGGAACACGACTACCAGGTCACCGTGCGGTGGACGGGCGACACAGGCTCCGGCTACCGCGCCTACGACCGGGCCCATGACGTCTCGGCCGAGGGCAAACCGGTCATCAAGGCCAGCTCCGACCCGGCCTTCCTCGGCGACCCGGCGCGCTGGAACCCGGAGGACCTCCTGGTCGCCTCGCTGTCGCAGTGCCACATGCTCACCTACCTGGCGCTGTGCGCCCGCCACCGCGTGGTCGTCACCGCCTACGAGGACACCGCCCGCGGACGCATGCAGGAGGCCCCCGGCAACAGCGGCCGGTTCACCGAGGTCGTCCTGAACCCGGTGGTGACCGTGTCCGACCCGGACATGGCCGACAAGGCCGCCGCGCTGCACCACGACGCGCACGAAGCCTGTTTCGTGGCCAACTCGGTGAACTTCCCGGTCCGGAACGTTCCCAGCATCCGGGTGGCGGGCTGAACCAGCCCGCCACGCCTGTCAGGCCGACACGGGGAAGTTGCTGCGGATGACCCCGCGGGGGTCACGCCGCTCCTTGATCTCCCGCAGCCGGGCCAGCGTGCCGGGGGAGAACGCGGTCGCCGCCGTCTCGTCGGACGCCAGGTAGGTGAAGGGCTTGCGCCCGCTCACGTACGGGGCCAGCGCTTCGGACAGCTGCCGCCCTCTGCCGCGGATGCCCGCGGCGACGTCGGGAGCGAACGGCACGCCGAACATGTAGAGGGAGTAGCCCTCGGTCAGCGGGCCGTGGGGGCTGTCGGAGGGCCGGGCGAACGCGCCGCCCAGGTGCCGGAGCTGCACGCCCATCAGGGGCGCGATCGGGTCCGCAAGAAGGATCTTGGCGACCGCGTCGTCCAGGTCGGTCAGCAGCTCGGCGCGCGACAGACCGGGCGAGGGGTCCGTCGGCTCGCCGGTGATGGAGCCCAGCTCGGCGACCGGCATGACCTTCCGGCTGTCCGACAGCGGGGTGCCGACCTGGTCGAGCGGACGCAGCAGCGCCTGCGCCTCGGCCGCGCCGCCCAGGTAGGTGGTGTCCACGGCCACCATCGGGGCCGAGCCGGGGAACTGCACCAGGCTCAGCCACAGGGTCAGCTCCTCGGGCGCGTCCGCGGTGATCCGGCGGAAGGTGTCGAGCGCCTGCGGCGCCTGCTCGGCGGGCCAGAGCAGGCGACCGCCGTACAGGGCGGGCGCGGGGTGCAGGTCGAACTCCATCGCGGTGACCAGCGCGTAGTCGCCACCGCCGCCGCGCAGCGCCCAGAACAGGTCGGCGTCGGAGTCGGCGGTGACCCGGGCCTGGTTCCCGTCGGCGTCGACGATCTCGAAGGCGGTGACGCTGTCGGCGGCCCATCCGTGCCTGCGGCCGAACCAGCTGAGCCCGCCGCCGAGGGTGTAACCGACCACGCTGACCACCGGCGAGCTGCCCGGCAGCCCGGTCAGGCCGTGCGGGGCGGCCACGGCCTGCACCTGCCCCCAGGCCACGCCCGCGCCGACGCGGGCCGTGCGGGCGTCGGCGTCCACCCGGAGCTCGTCCAGCTTGCGGGTGCGCAGGAGGATCACTCCGGCCACGTCGCCCGTGGCGCCGTGGCCGTTGGGCTGGGCCGACACCGTCAGCCCCGCGGCGCGGGCGTAACGGACCAGCGCCGCCACGTCGTCGGCGTCGGCGGCCTCGACCACCGCCGCCACCGGCTGCTCGACGGCCAGGTTCCACGGCCTGCGGGCCTGCTCGAAGCCGCCGTCCCCCTCCAGCACCACGGAGCCGCGGACACGGGAGCGCAGGTCGTTGAGGTTGCTCATGCTTTGTTCTCTTTCGTACGTCAGCAGCGGGGTCCGGACGCCTCCGTCCGTCACCACCAGGACGGGACAGCGCCCTGGAATGTGACAGCTCCGGCCGTGAGGTCTCTTTCCCGCCAGACACGGCGGCGAGCCGACCATACGCTCAGGCGGCGCCGACCGGCGCCGCTCCACGAAACGACAGGCAAGGAGTCCCGCACCATGCTCCCGCTGTACGGCGAGGCGCCGGCGATCCCGCACCACCCCGACCTGCCCGCGCTCGGCGACCTGGACTGGGGCGACCTCCACCATCAGCTCGACGGCGACGGCGTCGCCGTCACGCCGCCGCTGCTGTCGCCGGCCCAGTGCGCCGACCTCGCCGCCACCTTCGACCAGCCCGAACTGTTCCGCAGCACCGTCGTGATGCAGCGCCACGGGTTCGGCCGCGGCACCTACCGGTACTACGCCGACCCGCTCCCGGAGCTGATCAGGACGTTGCGCGAGTCGCTGTACCCGCCGCTGGCGTGGATCGCCAACCAGTGGGCCGCCCAGCTCGGCGAACGGACCTTCCCGCTCGAGCACGCCGGGCTGGTCGCCGAGTGCGCCGCGAACGGCCAGCTCCGTCCGACGCCGCTGATCCTGCGCTACGGCCCCGGCGACCACGCCTGCCTGCACCAGGACGTCTACGGCGAGGTCGTGTTCCCGTTGCAGCTCGCCGTCATGCTCAACGAGCCCGGCCGGGACTTCACCGGCGGCGAGAACGTCTTCGTCGAGCAGCGGCCCCGTTCCCAGTCACGCGCGATCGTCGTCAAGCCGCGTCTGGGCCAGGGCATGATCTTCCCGGTGCGGCACCGCCCGGTGCGGGGGAGCCACGGCTACCGCCGCGATCCGATGCGTCACAGGACCGGCAGCGTCGAATCCGGCCGTCGCAACGTTCTGGGCGTCATCTTCCACAACGCCCGCTGACGTGCCGCCGGGCCTGTCCAGAGCGCATGGGGCTTCGACCACCGAACGCGCCGGCTGCGCTGATCATCCGATCGGTGGGCCGTCTCCCTCGCGTGGGGGATGACCAGGGCCCGGAGTGGCTGCGATCTTCGGATTCAGACCGGGCAGGCCATGCCCGCGGCCTGAAGGATCGTGATGACCACCCTCACCGAAGCGCCACCGTCCGGGAGGCTGCGCGCCGCCTGGACGGCCGCGCACGCCCCCGTGGACGGGGTTCCGCGCTGGGCGCGGATCGCCGCCTACACCATCCCGTTCACCGTGTTGCCGTCCAGCGTCTGGCGGATCGCCGCGGTCACCTTCCACCTGCCGATCGCCCGTGGTGAGCAGGGCCCCGGAGAGATCCCCTCGTGGCTGCCGGTAGAGCTGTACGTGGTGGTGTTGTCGGTCTTCTCCGAGCTGGTGGCGTTCACGGCCGTCGGGCTGATCTCCAGGTGGGGGGAGGTGTTCCCGCGCTGGATTCCGGGCCTGCGCGGGCGGAGGGTGCCGGCGCTCGCCGCCGTCGTCCCCGCCGCCGCGGGTGCCGTCGCGCTGACGTGCATGTGGACGCTGGCGGCGGTCATCGTCACCCTCGGGCTCGACGTCCACGGCCGCCCGCTTCCGGCGGACTTCCCGCTGAACGTCCACGACTGGCAGGGGCTGCTGGCCGTCGCGGCCTACGCGCCGTTGCTGCTGTGGGGGCCGCTACTGGGAGCCGTTACCGTCGCGTACTGGCGGCGGCGGCATCGCGCTTGACTTCCTGTCCCACATACGGGATATCGTCTCCAATATGAGAGAGGTGGAGGAGCGGCTCGCCGCGCGCCTGGCGGAGCTGCGGACGGAGCGCGGCTGGTCACTGGACGACCTGGCGCGGCGGGCCGACATCAGCCGTTCGACGCTGTCGCGCCTGGAACGCGCCGAGATCAGCCCGACGGCCGCGCTGCTGGGCAGGCTGTGCGCGGTCTACGAGCGGACGATGTCGCGGTTGCTGGCAGAGGTGGAGTCGGAACCTCCGCAGGTGGTGCGCGCGGCGGCGCAACTGGTGTGGCGGGACGAGGCGTCGGGGTTCGAGCGCAGGTCGGTATCCCCTCCCCACGCGGGTCTGCGCGGCGAACTCGTCGAGGCGAGGCTGCGTCCAGGCGCGGACATCGCCTACGACACCCCGCCGGTCCCGGGGCTTGAGCAGCACATCTGGGTTCTGGAAGGGGCCGTGGAGATCGCCGCCAACGGCCACACGCACGAGGTGACGGCGGGCGACTGCCTGCGCTTCCGGCTGTGGGGGCCTTCGCGGTTCCGCTGCCCCGGCCCCGATCCGGTGCGTTACGCGCTGCTGATCGTCCTGCCGTGACACCGCCGTCCGCCTGCCCTGCCACCGAAGGAAGCGCACCCATGCACACCATCGACCGCCTGTCCGCCGACGCGTTCTCCGACAGCGTCGACGACCTCGCGGACCTCCTGGCCCACACCGTCGAGGGCGGCGCCTCCCTGGGCTTCCTGAGCCCCTTCGACCAGGCGTCGGCCGTCGTCTGGTGGCACGCGCAGGCTCCGGCCGTGGCCGGCGGTGACCTCGCCGTCTGGGCCTGTCGCGGCACCGCGCGCATCGACGCCACCATCAGCCTCGCCCTGGTCCGCAAGCCCAACGGCCGGCACCGCGCCGAGATCGTCAAGCTGATGGTCCGCCGCGACGCCCGCGGCCAGGGGCTGGCCCGCGCCCTGCTGGCCACCGCCGAGCAGGCCGCGCTCGACGCCGGGGTCACCCTCCTGCTCCTCGACACCGAGGCCGGCAGCCCGGCCGAACACCTCTACCTCGCCGACGGCTGGACCCGCTACGGCATCGTCCCCGGCTACGCCGCCGACCCCGGCGGCGTCCTCCAGGACTGCAGCTTCTTCTACAAGCGGCTCGGCGCCTAGAGATCGAGGACGACGTCGCCTCGGGGCCGGGAGCAGCAGATCAGGACGTTCCCGGCGGCGGGCGGGTCCACGGGCTCGGGCGAGTAGGCGACGCCGCCCGACAGCAGGCCGCTTTCACAGTTGTGGCAGACACCGGTACGGCATGACCAGCGGGTGGGCACGTCGCACGCCTCCGCGAGCTCCAGCAGGCTCGAGTAGGACGGGTCCCAGCCGACGGTGAGCCCGCTGCGCGCGAACGCGACCGCCGGCCCCGTGCCGGGCGGGCCCGCGGGCGGGTGCACCGGCTTCGTGGAGACGCCGGTCAGGCCGGGCGTCAGGGGCGGCCCCGCCCCGAAGATCTCCGTGCGGACGCTGGCGGGGGCGAGGTCCGAGGCGGCGAGCGCGGCGGGGAACTCCCGCATGAACCCGGGAGGGCCGCACAGGTAGGCGTCGGCGCCGCGGGGAACGCCGAAGCGGCCGAGCAGATCCACGGACAGCCGTCCCGCGGTTCCGTAGTCGACGCCCTCGCGGTCGCCGGGCGCCGGACGGCTGTAGCAGATCCACTCGTGCGCGTTCGCGAGCCCGGACAGCAGGTCGTGGCTCTCCTGGGCGAAGGGGTGCTCCGCGCCGTCGCGCGCCCCGTACAGCCACCACACCTCGCGCGTGGAGCGTTCGGCGGCGAGCGCGTGCAGCATGGCGAGGACGGGGGTGGCGCCGATGCCCGCCGACACCAGCAGGACCGGGTTGTCGCCGCTCTTCAGGGTGAAGGAGCCGCGCGGCGCGGCGAAGTCCAGGACGTCGCCGACGCGTACGCGCGTGCGGAGGTGGCTGCTGGCGGCGCCGTGCGGTTCCTGCTTGACGCTGATGCGGTACCGCGCCGCTCCCGGCGGGCCGGACATCGAGTAGCTGCGGACGAGCGGAGGAGCGCCACCGCCCGCGCGCAGCTTGACGGTGAGGAACTGCCCAGCGGGCGCGAACGGCAGCGGTGAGCCGTCGGGCGCGGCCAGCGTCAGCGAGAACACGCTCGTGCTCTCCGCGTCGATGCGGGTGACCTCCAGCGGCCGGAACCCGTCCCAGGCCGGCGGGGGACCGGCGGCGGAGGTGAGCCCCGGGTTGCCGGTCGGCCGCCCGGGGGCGGCCTCCGCCTGGTCGAGCAGCGCCCGCAGGGAGGTCTGCCAGCCAGGGCTGAGCGCGGGGATGCGCAGCGACCTGGCGAGCTGGTCGCGGGGATGCCCCGGCAGGTAGAGCAGGTCGTCGATCTCCGCGACGGTCATCGCCTCCGGGCCCGCGGCGACCTTGACGATCTCGTCACCCGCCTGCACGAGTCCTTCGGTGAGGACACGGAGATAGAACCCGGGACGGTGGTGGGAGACGAGCAGGGCGGCCATCTGCGGCTCGCCCATCCGCAGGCCCACCCGGTAGCAGGTGACGCGCGGCTGGGTGACCTCGAACAGCGCCTCGCCGATCCGGTAGCGGTCGCCGATGCAGACCTCGTCGTCCGGCAGGCCGTCGACGGTGAAGTTCTCGCCGAACTGCCCGTAGCCGAAGTCGTCGCGTCCGAGCTGTTCCTGCCAGTAGCGGTAGGAGTCGATCTGGTACACCAGCACGGCGCGGTGCTCGCCGCCGTGCCCGACGAGGTCGCCCTGGCCGTCTCCGTCGATGTTCAGCCGGCGCACCATCCGGGGGCCGGTGACCGGGTGCTTCCACACGCCTGTGTGGACCGTCCTGCCCTGCCAGGCGACGTCCTGGGGCAGACCCACGTTGACCGCCAGGAGCTTGGCCATCCGTCGTCCCTCCTCAGGCCACGGCTCTGGGGAATCGACCTATCACCTCATCCTCGCAGGTCAGCGACGCCCCCCGGCAGCTCGGGGGTGCCCGGTGAGGCGCTCGCGGGCCTGGTGGAGGAAGGCGCGTTCCGCCGCGTTCCCGGTGCGGGCGATCGCCGCCTCGTACGCGGACGCGGCCTCGGCGGCCCGGCCCAGGCGGCGCAGCAAGTCCGCGCGGACGGCGTGGAAGAGGTGCCGTGTAGCCCTCGTTGAAGATCAGGTAGATCACGGCCAGCACGGCCTGGAGGCGGCCGGGCAGGTCGGCCTCGTTCGGGACGCGGTAGGGGATGCCCGCGTCGCGGATCTTGCCCTTGGCCCTGACCAGCCGCTGCGCCATGGTCGGCTCGGCCACCAGGAAGGCGTGCGCGATCTCCGCGGCGTCGGGCATCAGCCGTCGGCCCCGTCCTGGAAGGGGCGCACCTCGATCGGCAGCGTGGTCGCCGTGGCCAGCTTGCGCGCCCAGTCGAGCGCGACGTCGAGGTCGGGCGCCCTGATGACGGTGAACCCGCCGATGTGCTCCTTGCCCTCGGCGTACGGGCCGTCGGTCGTGAACGTCTCGTCGCCCTTTCGACACACCGCGGCACGATCCTTGTAGGATCTTCCCGTCGCGTGTCGCCGGCCGGGAGGACGGCGGCGGCATGGAGGCACCGATGCAGGGGGATGATGTCGTGACTTCTCTGTTCACTGGCAACGCCTGATCTGACCGCGCCCCGCGCGTCGTCCCCGCGCCCCTGCGGTGCCCGGGTCTTCTCGTCGTGTTCTCTTCCGACCGCCCCCGGGCCGGCGTGCGGTGGCTGAATGCCGCCCCAATCCGCCACACCCTGGAGAGTTTGCTCAAGCATGCCCATGGACTTCAACCAGCAGATCATCGACCGGTTCCGCGCCGACAACGGCCAGGTCGGGCCCCCGTTCGAAGGAGCCAGGCTGCTCCTGCTGACCACCACCGGCGCCAGGACCGGCGCCCGTCACACCACCCCGCTCGGCTATCTGCACGACGGTGACGGGCGGCTGCTCGTCATCGCCTCCGCGGGCGGCGCCCCGCGCCACCCGGCCTGGTACCACAACATCCGCGCCAACCCCCGGGTCACCGTCGAGGACGGCACCTTCACCTACGAGGCGGACGCTGTGGCCCTGGAAGGCGCGGAGCGTGACCGCGCCTTCGCCAGGGCCGTCGAAGCCGACCCTGGCTGGGCCGACTACCAGGCCAAAGCCGGCCGCGTCATCCCCGTGATCGCGCTGAACCCGCTGAACGCGACCCCGAACGCCACCCGGCACGGCGACTTCCTCAAGCTGGTGCACGGGGCGTTCCGCAGAGAGCTCGCCCTGATCCGCAAGGAGGTCGCGGAGTCGGGCGCCGGGCTGGGGGCGCAGCTCCGCATCAACTGCCTCACCCTCTGCCAGGGCCTGGAACACCACCACACCATCGAGGACGGGCACATGTTCGGCGCCCTGGGCGAGCAGTACCCCGACCTCGCTCCGGCCCTGGCCAGGCTGCGGGAGGAACACCAGGTCGTCAAGCGGCTGCTGGACGACCTGCAGGCACTGCTCGCCACCGAGGCACCCGACCCGGCCCAGCTCCTGCGGGAGGTGGAACGGCTCACGGGCGAGCTGGAGGCCCACCTGGACTACGAGGAGGAGCAGCTGGTCCCGATCCTGAACCGCTGACCCGCCTCGGCGGTCAGCCGTGCAGAGCCCCGGCCAGGCGGTCGATCTGGCCGGGGTCGCAGGCCCAGCAGTACAGCATCACCTCGTCGAGCCTGCGGCCACGGGTGTGCACGTCGAGCCCGGTGGCCAGGAAGTCGTCCGCGCGCCCGCCGACCCCGATGCCGAGCGTGAACCGTCCGCCGGACAGGCGGTCAAGGGTGGCGGTCTGCTCGGCGAGCAGGGCGCGCTCAGCCTAGCGCGGCCCAAAGCGGCACAAAGCGGCCCAAAATCGGTGGACACCGCCAATAGCGTGGCGGGCATGAAGAGCATTGACGTGGAAGGTTTCGTCGCCGATGGTTTCGCCAAGGTCGAGGCCGTGGTGCCGCGCGAGGTGGGTGACCAGGCCAGGGAGCTGCTGTGGCGGCAGATCGGCCTGTCGCCGGACGAGCCGTCCGCATGGCGGAAGCCCGTGGTGTGGGCCTGCGACAGCACCGGCGAGGGCCCGTTCGGCGAGATCGTGCGCAGCCCGCGGCTGCACGCGGCGCTCGACGCGGTGGCGGGCGCCGGCCGGTGGCTGCCGAGGCCCACGGCGGGCATGGTGCCGATCCGGTTCCCGAACGTGCCGCCCGCCGACGACCGCGGCTGGCATATCGACCTGAACACCGTCCGTCCCGACGGCAGCTGGGGCGTCAGCGGGCGTCCCGAGACGCTGCTGCTGCTCCTGCTGTTCTCCGAGGTCGGCCAGGACGACGCGCCGACCCGCATCAGGGCGGGCTCGCAACGCGACGTGGCCGGGCTCCTGGGGGAGCAGGTGGAGGACGTCTTCGCGCTCGGGCCGCAGCTCGACGAGGTGAGCCGCGACCGGCCGCTGGCCTGGGCCACCGGGCAGCCGGGCGACGCCTTCGTGGTGCACCCGTTCACCGTGCACGCCGCCGACCAGCACTTCGGCACCCGGCCTCGGTTCATGGCGCAGGTGCCGATCCAGCTGGCCAAGCCGTTCTCTCCGGACGAGGACACCCTGCTGGGCAGGGCCGTCCGGGATCGGTGATGTTGCGGCTGTCGCGCGCCAAATAGAGTAGCCGCATGAGCGACGCGATCGACCTGGTCATGGAGCAGTGGAGGCGGGAGCGGCCGGACCTCGATCTGTCGCCCATGGGGGTCTTCGCGCGGCTGGCCCTGGTGACCCGGGCGGTCGAGTCGGAGGTCGACCGCGTCTTCACCCGGCACGGCCTGCGTCAGGGCGAGTTCGACGTGCTCTCGGCGCTGCGCAGGTCCGGGCCGCCGTACACGCTGATCCCGTCGGAGCTGTCGGCGGTGCTGATGATGTCGCGGGCGGGCATGACCAACCGGCTGGACCGGCTGGAGGCGGCCGGGCTGGTCGAGCGGAGCCTCGACCCCGCCGACCGCCGCAGTTTCCGCGTCTCCCTCACCGCGAAGGGCCGCGAGCTGATCGACGTCGTGCTCGCCGAGCACGCCGCGAACCTCCAGCGGCTGGCCTCGCACCTCGACCCGCAGGACGCCGTCGTGCTCGACCGCATCCTGCGTGGCATGCTCGCCTCAAAGAACCAGGTTTGACTTATATAAGCTCAGCCTGAAAAACTCAGGTAGTGCATGCATTCGACGTCCTTGGCGACCCGGTCCGGCGACGCATCCTGGAACTGCTGGCCGACGGCGAGCTGAGCTCCGGCGAGGTCACCGCGGTGATCCAGCGCGAGCACGGGATCTCCCAACCGGCGGTCTCGCAGCACCTGCGGGTGTTGCGAGACAACGGGTTCGCCAGCGTGCGGGCGCAGGGCACCCGGCGGCTGTACGCCATCGAGCCGGGCCCGCTCCGCGAGGTCGACCAGTGGCTGGAGCGTTTCCGCGGCTTCTGGGAACAGCGGCTGGACGCGCTGGCGACAGAGCTCGCGCGCGGCCGGCGTGCCAGGGGCGAGTCATCACCACCGAGAAACGAGCACACATGAAAGACATCATCGACGAGATAGCGAACGCGCGGCGCAAGCTCAGCGAGAGCGGCGAGGCCAAGTCCGTCTCGGTGCGCCGCCGCTACGACGCCGCGATCGAGGACGTGTGGGACGCCTGCACCAACCCCGAACGCATCGGCCGCTGGATGCTCCCCGTGACCGGCGACTTCCGGGTCGGCGGCACGTACCAGCTTGAGGGCAACGCGGGCGGCGAGATCCTGCGCTGCGAGCCGCCCTCCCTACTGAAGATCACCTGGGTGTTCGGCGGCAACGGTTCCGAGGTCGAGGTGCGGCTGGCGCAGGACGGCGACGGCACCGAGTTCGCACTGGAGCACACCGCCCCCGTCCCGCCCGAGATGTGGGACGAGTACGGGCCGGGGGCGGTCGGCGTCGGCTGGGACCTGGCGCTGCTCGGCCTGTCCCTGCACCTGGCGGGCGGGGCGAAGGTCGACGAGGGCGACTTCGCGCTGACCGACGAGGGCAGGCGCTTCGTCACCGCCAGCAGCCAGGCGTGGGGCGAGGCCCACCAGGCCGCCGGCGCCACCCCCGAGCAGGCCGCATCCGCCGTCCGGAACACGACCACCTTCTACGCCCCTGACGAGGAGCCGAAAGCTTGACCTCCTCCCTCCTGAGTTGAAGAGGGGATTCCCACGAACGCCCGTGAGCCGTCCACGGGAGAGGGGACGAGCCGGACGCCAAGCAGGCGCTGGCCCGCCGCCGCGCGGTCGTCGTGGACCTCGCCCGGACGCTCGCGGAGCGCGCCTGACGCCTGTCCCCGAGCCGTCGCGTGTGAACTCCGGCGCGCGAAAGAGCTCGCGGTAGGTGCGCATGGAGGGAGTCTCAGTGATCATTTTGTCGGACCGGTACCGTTTCGCCGGGAGGCGTAACGATGGGCTGGTGGCAGGTCAACGCGGACACACTCGCGGGGGTCCGGTTCGTCGTCTCTCCTCTGGCCGAGGCCACCGCCAGCCTCAAGACCCTGGAACGAGCGACGGCGGCGCACCCGGGCGAGCGCGCGTGGCTCGACGCCCACCTGCCCGCCTACCGCCAACGGCTGTCCGACGACCCGATCACCGCGCTGCTCATCCGGGCCGCCCTGGGCCGCACCTGGAACGCGACCTTTCTCACCCCCACCCCCTCCGGCGACAGCGAACCCGCCTTCGAGCAGGAGTTGGCGCGTATCCGGCGGACACCGCCCGAGACGGCCCGCGCCGACCTCACCGAATCCCTCTGCGGCCCGCTCCCCACGCGGTTGCGTCGTTCGGATCTACCCGAACGCACCGCCGACCTCCTGCAATGGGTGTGGGGACAGGCGGTGCTCCCGTACTGGCCGCGGCGTCGTGAAATCATCAAGGCCGACATCATCACGCGTACGGCGAAGCTGAGCCACGGCGGCTGGGCGGCGGCTCTTGATGACATGCGCCCCGGAATGCGGTGGCTCGGGGAGAGCCGGCTGCAGATCACCATGCATGACCACCCCCCGCGAGAACTGTCGGGAGCGCAGCTGATGTTCGTCCCCGTGACGCCACGCCAAAGCTGGCTCTCCTGGGATCTCTCGCACCGGCACGCGGTGGTGTACCCCTGCTCGGGCATCCTGGCCGAGGCGGGCCGAGCGTCGGCGCCCGAGAGCTTGGGCAAGTTGCTCGGGCCGGCCCGAGCGGGTGTCCTCGTCCTCCTCGAAACCCCGAAGACCACGACACAGCTGGTGGCCTTGACCGGGCAGGGGCTGGGGTCGGTGGGCCGACACCTGAAGATCATGCTCGACGCCGGCCTGATCCGGCGACGACGCGCCGGGCGATCCGTGTTCTACTACCGGACCGACGCCGGGAAGGTTCTCGTGGAGGCGCAGCAGACCGGGTGAGGGCCCGGTAGCGGATGGTGCCGCGAGCCGGAAGGTGGCGCGGCGTCAGGGCTGCCCGAGGCTCGCCGGCAGCAGGGCGCCGATCGTGGCGTGGACGGCCTCGAGGGCCACCGCCTCGGGAGCGACCCGCCACTGGACGTGAACGCCGATGACGGCCCCCGCCAGCAGAGCTCGGCGGCCGTCGCCAGCAGCCGGCGGCTCTCCTGAGTCCTCTCGATACGTCGCGTGGCCATGCGAAACATCGAACCATCCATGCCGAACGACAGAGCAAATGCTCGTCGATATAGCCTATGTTGGTCAACATAGAGACCAAGGAGGTTCTCCATGCGTTGGGTGACCTACGCGACGGCCACCGGAGATCGCGTCGGAGTGATCGGCGAGGACCGGATCCACCCCGTCGCGCCGGGCGTGAGCCTGATCGAGCTCATCGGCCGGGGCGCGGAGGAACTGCGGGCGGCCGGGGAAGCGGCCTTGGTGTCGGCGACGCGGACGGTTCCGCTGGCCGAGGCCAGGCTGCGCCCGCCGATTCCGCGCCCGCCCTCGGTCCGCGACTGCCTGTGCTTCCTGGACCACATGCGCAACTGCCAGCAGGCCGCCGGTCAGCCGCGCACACTCAAGGACGCCTGGTACCAGATCCCGGCCTTCTACTTCGCCTGCCCCTCGACGATCGTCGGCCCGCACGACGATGTGGCGATCTCCCCCGGCAGCGCCTGGTTCGACTTCGAGCTGGAGATCGCCGCGGTCATCGGCCCGGGCGGCCGAGACCTCACCCCGGAGCAGGCCGAGGAGCACATCATCGGCTACACCATCTACAACGACTGGTCGGCCCGAGACCTGCAGATGCGCGAGACGCCGCTGGCCATCGGCCAGGCCAAGGGCAAGGACGGCGCGACCACGCTCGGCCCGTTCCTGGTCACCCCGGACGAGCTCGACCCGTACCGCCGCGGTGGCAGGCTCGGCCTGCGGGTCGAGGCGAAGGTCAACGGCGCGACCATCGGCTCGGGCCGTACCGACGCCATGGACTGGAGCTTCGGCGAGGTCATCTCCTACGCCTCGCGCGGCGTGGACCTGGTGCCCGGTGACGTGTTCGGCTCGGGCACGGTTCCCGGCTGCTGCCTCATCGAGCACATGTCCCTCGCCGATCCGACCGCCTTCCCCGGCTGGTTGCGGGACGGCGACGTCGTCGAGCTGACAGTCGAGGGGCTGGGCCGTACCCGCCAGACCGTCCGCGCGTCCGCCGCGCCGTACCCGCTGACGCCCCGGCACAACCCCGACAGGCGGCCGCCACTCCCGCGGGTGAACCGCGCCCCGTCGAAACTGCCCTACACCCGCGGCCTGCACGAGGTCGCCGCGGGCGTGTGGGCCTGGCTGCTGCCCGACGGCGGGTACGGCTGGAGCAACGCGGGACTGGTCGCGGGCGAGGGCGCCTCCCTCCTGGTCGACACCCTGTTCGACCTGCCGCTGACCGCCGAGATGCTCGGCGGCATGCGTCCGATCACCGATCGGCACCCGCTCACCCACGCCGTCATCACCCACTCCAACGGCGACCACACGCACGGCAACCAGCTGCTGGGCGAGCACGTGCAGATCGTCGCCGCGGAGGCCACCTGCGCGGAGATGCGGCACGAGATGCCCCCTGAGATGCTGACCGCCACCCAGGTCATGGACATCGGCCCGGCGACCTCCTACTTCCGCGAACGCTTCGCCGCCTTCGACTTCAGCGGCATCCGCCTGCGGCTGCCCGACGTGACCTATGACGGGGAGCTCACCCTGGACGTCGCCGGCCGCGAGGTGCGCGTGCTGAACCTCGGCCCCGCCCACACCGCCGCCGACTCCGTCGTGCACGTGCCGGACGCGGGCGTGCTCTTCGCGGGCGACCTGCTGTTCGTCGGCGGCACCCCGATCGTGTGGAGCGGCCCGATCGCCAACTGGATCGCCGCCTGCGACAAGATGATCGCCACCGGCGCCGGCACGATAGTGCCGGGCCACGGCCCGGTCACCGACCCCGACGGGATCCGCGCCGTGCGCGGCTACCTCACCCACGTGGTCGAGCAGGCGGACGCCGCCCACGCCCGCGGCCTGTCCTTCTCCGAGGCGGTCGCGGCGGTGGACCTCGACGAGTACGCCACCTGGCTGGACGCCGAGCGGATCGTGGTCAACCTCCACCGCCGCTACCGCGAACTCGACCCCGCCGCCACACCCCAGCTGGACCAGATGACGCTGATGGTCATGATGGCCGAATGGGGGCTTTCGTGAACCTGCCGAAGACCGCGTACACCTCCCATCCGTGGCGCATCCATGAACTCACGAGCGACTTCTCGGTCGAGGATGTGTGGTCGTTCCGCACTCCCGGAGCCGGGCCCGGCGACTTCCCGACGATGCTCGCAGCGATGCGAGCTACCGGCGGGCTCGCGAAGCAGCCCTGGTCGTCGAGGTTCTTGTTCGCCGTTCGGTGGAAGCTCGGCGCACTCCTCGGCTGGGACAAATCGTCAGCGGGCGTCGGTGGGCGGGTTGCCTCGCTTCGCGACCGCCTGCCCAGCGACGTCCGCGACGCTCCCCGCGGCCCGGACGACGAGAGGATGCCTCTCAAAGCGGTCTACGAGCTCGACATGGAGTGCGCTCGCGAGCTGGCGAACAAGACCGTGCACACCGTGATGCATCTCGGCTGGGTTCAAGGCGCGAACGGCGACCATGAGCTGCGGATGGCCGTCCTCGTCAAGCCCAACGGATGGTTCGGGCGGCTCTACATGGCCGCCATCGCGCCTTTCCGGTACCTCATCGTCTACCCGGCCCTGACCCGGCGATGGGAACAAGCCTGGCGCGACCGCGACCATACGGCGGCGGAGCAGGAAGAAAGGGTGTCACGCTGAACTCCGGAAAGCGGCTGCTCCGCTGGGCAGGCCGGGCAACTCAGGTGTGCAGCAGCGCCGACGGGTCCCTGTCGGGCGGGCCTGCGGGCCACCACTCGCCCTCACGCAGGGTGAACGGGTACCACCGGCCGTCGCGGCCGTAGCGGAGCTGCAGGGAGCCGAGGGTCCACCGGTTGCGCCAGGTTTCCAGCCGCGGCGGCTGCTCGCCCTCCCAGGCGGACTCCAGCAGCGCCTGGGCCCTGGCCAGGTCCTGTTTGGGCGGCGTCCAGGAGGTCTCCAGCGCGTCGAGGCCGTCAGCGCCGCCGAATCGCCAGGCCCGGACGGCCGCCTCCAAACCGAGGTCGAGATCGTGCGCGGCGGCCAGCCGGACGCGGTCCTGGTACTCGGTCAGGACGGGCAGCCGCCCCGACACCAGCACCTCGCGGGCCCGGGAGGCGGCCGAGGCGGCGAGCACCTTCAGCGCGGCCACGTCCACGCCCGGGGCGGGCTCCAGCGGCAGCGGGGAGAAGGGGACGTCGAGCGGCGGAGCCGCCGGCAGCGGCGGCACGCCCAGCGCGAACGCCTCCCCGGCCGGAACGCCAGGTGCGGCGCGGGCGGGCAGGTCGCGCCGCTGGAGCGCCTCGATGAGGTCCTGCTCGCCGCGCCCGCGCATCAGCAGCAGCACGAACGGGTCGGCGTCGAGCAGCCAGGACGTCTGATAGCACAGGGCGGCGGCGTGCTTGCACGGGTGACCCCAGTCGGGGCAGGAGCACTCCGGCTCCAGGTCGCCGACGGCGGGCAGCAGGGGGACGGCGGCGTCCTCGGCGGCCTCGACCAGCTCGTGCGGCATGTCGCGGTCGAGCAGCGCGGCGATGTGCCCGGCCTTGGCGGCCACCTGGTCGAGGAAGCGTTCCCACTCGGCGTCGGTCAGCTGCTCGACCCGGACGACGGTGTCGTACTCGCTCTCGGTGACCGCGGCGATCCGGCCGGGGCTGACGGCGATGGGGCCGACCTGCCCGGTCTTGGCGTAGGCGCGGCCCTTGCGGAGCAGGCCCTGGTCGAGGCTGGTGTCCTCCAGGGCCTTCACCCAGGCCCGGCCCCACCAGGAGGTGGCGAACCGGGCTCCGGCGCGCTGCGGAGGAAAGGCGGGAAATCCTCTGACTGCGTTCATCTCAGCTCCACCAGCGCGGCGAGTTCGGCATCTGTCAGTTCGGTGAAGGCGGCCTCTCCGGCGGCCAGGACGGCTTCGGCCAGCGAGCGCTTGGCGGCGAGCATCGCGGCGACGCGGTCCTCGATCGTGCCCTCGGCGATCAGCCGGTGCACCTGGACCGGCCTGGTCTGGCCGATGCGGTAGGCGCGGTCGGTGGCCTGGTCCTCCACGGCCGGGTTCCACCAGCGGTCGTAGTGGATGACGTGGTCGGCCCGGGTGAGGTTGAGCCCGGTGCCCGCCGCCTTGAGCGACAACAGGAAGACGGGGGCGTGCCCGTCCTGGAAGCGGCGGACCATCTCCTCGCGGCGGGGCACGGGCGTGCCGCCGTGCAGGAACTGGGTGGCGACGCCCCTGGCGCCGAGGTGCCTTTCCAGCAGCCGGGCCATGGCGACGTACTGGGTGAACACGAGCACCGCGCCGTCCTCGGCGACGATGGTGTCGACCAACTCGTCGAGCAGTTCCAGCTTGCCGGACCGGCCGGCCAGCCGGGGCTCGGCCTCGTGCAGGTAGTGCGCCGGGTGGTTGCAGATCTGCTTGAGCGCGGTCAGCAGCTTGACGATCAGGCCGCGCCTGGCCATGCCGCTCGACTCGGCGATCTGCGTCATGATCTCCCGCACGACCGCCTCGTACAGCCCCGCCTGCTCGGTGGTCAGGGCCACCGGGCGGTCGGTCTCGGTCTTGGGCGGCAGCTCGGGGGCGATGCCGGGGTCGGATTTGCGGCGGCGGAGCAGGAACGGGCCCACCAGCCGGGCCAGCCGCTCGGCCGCCTGCCTGTCGCCGCTCTCGACGGGCCTGGCCCACCGGGAGCGGAAGCGGGCGAGCGGGCCGAGCAGGCCGGGGGTGGTCCAGTCGAGGATGGCCCACAGCTCCGACAGGTTGTTCTCCACGGGGGTGCCGGTCAGCGCGACGCGGGCGCCGGCGGGGATCTCGCGCAGCGCCTTGGCGGTGCTGGAGGACGGATTCTTGACGTGCTGGGCCTCGTCGGCCACCAGCAGGCCCCACGGGTGCGCGCCCAGCTTGGCCGCGTCCAGCCGCATGGTGCCGTAGGTCGTCAGGACGAACCCGTCGTCGGCCAGGGCGCGGTTGGGCCCGTGGAAGCGCCGGACGGGCACGCCGGGAGCGAAGCGGGAGATCTCCCGCTCCCAGTTTCCCAGCAGCGACGCCGGGCAGACCACCAGCGTCGGCCCGCTGCCGCGGCGGTGCAGGTGCAGCGCGATCAGGGTGATCGTCTTGCCCAGGCCCATGTCGTCGGCCAGGCAGCCGCCGAGGCCGAGTGAGGTCATCCTGGCCAGCCAGCGCAGCCCCTGGAGCTGGTAGTCGCGCAGCCGCGCGGCCAGCCCGTCAGGCGCGTCGATCCGCTCCGGCTCGGCCAGCCGGTCGCGCAGTTCCTCCAGCCAGGCGGTGGGGTGGACGTCCACCTGCTCGCCGTCGATCTCGACGGTGCCGGTCAGCGCGGCGGCCAGCGCGTCGAGGCCGGTCAGCGGCTTCAGGTCGCGCTGGCGGGCCTTGCGGGCGAGGTCGGGGTCGATGAGGACCCACTGGTCGCGCAGCCGCACCACCGGGCGGTGGGCCTCGGCCAGGGCGTCCATCTCGGCGGCGGACAGGCGCTCGCCGCCGAGCGCGAGCTGCCAGTCGAAGCTGGTCAGGTGGTCGCCGCCGAGGAACGACGGCAGGTCGGACGGCGCCAGGTCACGCTCGCCGATGACGGCCCGCGCGCTCAGCCCGCGCACCATGGACCTGGGCCAGTGCACCTCGACCCCGGCCGCGGCCAGCCGCTCGGCGGCCCCGGCGAGCAGCTCCTCCACCTCGCCGTCGGACAGCACCAGCTCGTCGGGCACCGCGCTGTCGAGCAGCCGCCCCAGCGGGCCCCACACGCCGGCCGCGCGCCGGACGGCGATGGTGGCGTCGATCCTGGCCCGGCCGCCGAGCCCGGGGTCGCGCCCGTCCCACAGGTCGGCGGCGTCCACCACCAGGGACGGGTCGGCCAGGCTGTGCAGCTGCGCCACCGCGCGGAAGTCGGCAGTGGCCGGGTCGGCGGACTCCAGCCGCAGCGACAGCCGCACTCCCGAGTCGAGCCCGGCCGACACCTCCTCCGCCCAGCCGCGCAGGTGGGGCACCTTCACCGGTTTGACGGCCGCGAACGCCTGGCCGCCCGTGGCGCGCACCGCTCCGGGTGAGCGCGGCATCGCGTCGGCCACCGCGTCCAGGAAGGCCCGCACGCAGGTCTCCGCGTCGGGCAGCAGCACGGCGTCGTGATGCTCGGCTTTCGCGTCGAGCGGGACGGCCCGCGCGGAGGCGGGCATGGCGTCGGCCAGCTCGCGGATGCGCTGGACGTCGGCCGCGTCGAACGGCCCCGCGCGCCAGGAGTCGAAGTCGCTCGCCGTCACCCCGGGCAGGATGCGGCCCCGGGTGACGAGCTGGAGGGCGACCAGCGCCGCGGCGCCCCAGAAGCGGGCCGCCGGGTGCGCGTCCGCGTCGGCGCGAGCCCTGGCGAGCACCGCGACCGCCTCGGCGACCGGTACGGTCGTCGCCGCGGCCGCGCGCAGGCGCACCTGCCCGTCGTGCGGTTCGGCGACGTTCACCGTGGCCTCGCCGTCGGGGTCGAGGAAGGCCAGGTGGCCGCTCCTGGGCGGGTCGCCGGGTTGGAAGACGACCGGCAGCCGGGTCAGGTCCGTCAGTGAGCTCACGGCCGTACAGTGTACGGTACGGCGGGGGTGTGGTTTACCACAGGCGCGATCCGGACGCCCGCCTCATTCACCTCCGACTCCGATCATTCGTAGCCTCTGGGGCATGACTGACTGGGTTGTTGACCTGATGGACACCCTCGGCGCGCCGGGTGCGGGCATCGCGATCGCGTTGGAGAACCTGTTCCCGCCGCTGCCGAGCGAGGTGATCCTGCCGCTGTCGGGCTTCACCGCGAGCCGCGGCCAGATGGACCTGCTGGACGCGCTGCTGTGGACCACGATCGGCTCCGTGGTGGGCGCGCTCGCTCTGTACTGGGTGGGCGCCCTGCTCGGACGCGACAGGGTGCTCGCGATCGCCGCCAAGCTGCCGCTGGTCAAGGCGTCCGACATCGAGAAGACCGAGGCGTGGTTCCTGCGGCACGGCAGGAAGACCGTGTTCTTCGGCCGGATGATCCCCATCTTCCGCAGCCTGATCTCCATTCCGGCAGGCGTGGAACGCATGCCGCTGCCCACCTTCACCCTGCTGACGACCGCGGGCAGCGCCCTGTGGAACAGTGTCTTCGTGCTCGCGGGATACTTCCTGGGCGAGAACTGGTCGCTGGTGGAGTCCTACGTGGGCATCGGCACGAACGTGGTGATCGGGGTGGTCGTGCTCGCGGTGCTGGTCTTCGTCGGTGTCCGGCTGTCGGAGCGGCGCAAGGGGCGTCATGCGAACGGCCGCTGAAGGGCTCAGGCAGCTCGCCGCGGTGACGCTCGGCTCGCTCAGCGCCCTGGTCGAGCTGGCGTTCCTGCTGGTGACGCTGCCGCTGCTCGGCCGGCCGAAGGTGCGGGCGGCGGCCGGGCGGCTGGCCCTGCTCGAAGCCCGTCGCCTGCGCCTGGACCCCGCCGGCTTCGACACCGGCCGGGCGGTGCCCTACCTGGCGTCGCGGGCGGCCGTCGGCGTGCTGGGCGGCGTGGTCGTGGCGCTGCTGGTGATCGGCCTGGTGACGGGCGCGCGGATCGCGTGGGCGTGGGGCACCGGCGAGACCTTCGACGGAATGGCGCCCTCCCCGGCGCTCCTGCTCTACATGGCCGTCGGCGGGGGCGTACTGCTGTTCCTCGACCTGTCCGGCGTGGCGGGGGTGCACGCGCTGGAGCGGCGGCTGGCGCTGCGGATGCTCGGGCCCGATCCGACCGCGGCACTGGAACGCAGGATCGCCGAGCTGGCCGAGAGCCGCGCCGGGATCGTCGCCGCCGTCGACTCCGAGCGCCGCAGGATCGAACGGGACCTGCACGACGGGCTGCAGCAGCGGCTGGTGGCCCTGTCCATGCTGATCGGACGGTCCCGGCGGGGCCGCCCCGAACTGCTGGAACAGGCCCACGAGGAGGCCCAGCAGGCGCTGGCCGAGCTGCGGGAGGTGGCCTGGCGGGTGTACCCGAGCGGGCTGGACTCCTTCGGCCTGGGGGAGGCGCTGGCCGGGCTGGCCGAGCGAGCCGGGGTGCCGGTCAAGGTACGCTGCGACCTCGCCGCCCGTCCGCCGATGGAGGTGGAGACGGCCGCGTACTTCGTGGTCAGCGAGGCGGTGACGAACGCCGCGAAGCACGCCCGGGCCACCCTGGTGACCGTGGACGTCCACCAGGAGGAGATGATGATCGTCGTACGGGTGCGTGACGACGGCAGGGGCGGGGCTGTGGCGTCCGGGGGCGGCCTGTCGGGGCTGGCCCGCCGGGTGGCGGCGCTCGACGGCCGGTTCGCGGTCGACAGCCCGCCGGGCGGTCCGACGACGGTCGGGGCGGAGCTGCCGTGCGGGTGATCCTGGCGGAGGACTCGACGCTGCTGCGCGAGGGCCTGGTGCGGCTGCTGGCCGAGGAGGGGCACGAGGTGCCCGCCGCCGTGGGCGACGCCACGGCGCTGGTGGAGGCGGTGGCGGCGCACGTCCCGGACGTCGTGGTGGTGGACGTGCGGATGCCGCCCACCCACACCGACGAGGGCCTGCGCGCCGCGCTGGAGATCAGGCGGCGCTGGCCCGAAGTCAGGGTGCTGGTGCTGTCGCAGTACGTGGAGAAGAAGTACGCCACCGAGCTGATGAGCGGGGACGTGGAAGGCGTCGGCTACCTGTTGAAGGACCGGGTCGCGCAGGTGGCGGACTTCCTCGACGCGCTCGACCGGGTGGCGGCCGGGGGCGCGGCGTTCGATCCGGAGGTGGTGCGCCAGTTGCTGGCCCGTACCTCGCAGACCGACCCGCTGGCCACGTTGACGCCGCGCGAGCGTGACGTGCTGGAGCGCATGGCGCAGGGGCTGACCAACGCCTCGATCGCCCAGGAGCTGCACGTGTCGCAGAGCGCGGTGGAGAAGCACGTCAACTCGCTGTTCGACAAGCTGAGGCTGTCGCACACCACCGGTTACAGCCGCCGCGTGCTGGCCGTCCTCCGCTTCCTGGAATCGTGACCTCGAACGGGCGCCGCGAGCGGGCCCCACCTGCTTCATCACCGACAGCTGAGACTGTCTTGACAATTTTATTTTTCGGTGGGACGCTGAGGGCATCTCGCAAGACGATGCACACAGAGGAGAGACCGATGAGGAAGATCGTCGCAGGGCTGTTCATCTCGCTGGACGGCGTCGTGGAGTCCCCGGAGAAGTGGCACTTCCCGTACTTCAACGACGAGATGGGCCAGTCGGTCGGCGCGCTCATCCAGAGCTCCGACGTGATGCTGCTCGGCCGCCAGACCTACCTTGAGTTCGCCGCCCACTGGCCCAACCAGGACCCGGCCACCGACCCGCTGGTCGACGTCATGAACAACAAGCCCAAGTACGTCGCCACCACCACCCTGGAGACGGCCGACTGGCAGAACACCACGCTGCTCAAGGGCGACCTCGCCGACGAGCTCGACACGCTCAAGCGGCAGCCCGGCAAGGACATCGGCATCACCGGCAGCCCCACCCTGGTCACCTCGCTGCTGCGCGACGGCCTGCTCGACGAGCTGCACCTGCTCGTCCACCCGATCGTCATCGGCAGCGGCAAGCGGCTGTTCGACGGCGCCTACGGCCAGATCCCGCTCAAGCTCACCACGTCCAAGACCTTCAGCACCGGCGTGCTCAACCTGACCTACGAAAGGGCCTGACCGTGACTCCTCCCCCTCGTAAACGAGGGGGCTTCTCGCTACGCCGCGCTGGCGTCGCGGAGGACCAGCCCGGCCCTCTTGATGTTGCTCGCCCCGACCACGTCCGCGTTGGCGGTACACCCGCATGCCACGCAGGCGAAGTCGGCTTGGACCTTGCGGTTGTCTCCGCTGGCGTGCCCGCACTGCGGGCAGGTGCGGGAGGTGTTGGCGGGGTTCACCGGGATCAGCTCTCGACCGGCGCTTTCAGCCTTGTGCGCGAGGATGCCCAGAAACACCCCCAACCCGCGTCCAGAAGGCTCGTTGTTCAGCCCGGCCTTCGCGGCTGCCCCGTTGGCCAGGAACACGCCCGCCTGCTCGGGGTCGGGCTTGGCCTTCGGGCTCTTGGTCATGTTGGCGATCCGCAGGTCCTCGACCGCGATCATGTCCACGCTGCGGACCAGCGCGAGCGCGGTTTTGTGCGCGTGGTCGGATCGCTGCCGGGCCACCGCACGATGAAGGCGGCCGATCTTCTGCGCTGCCTTGCGGCGGCGCTTCGAACCGCGTTTCGTGCCCGCGTAGGCGCGCTGCGCGGCGGCCAGCTCCTGTTCTGCGGTTTTGAGGTAGCGCGGGTTGGGGATGTGACCGTGTTCGTCGGTTACCCCGGCAATCGGCTCGCTGGCGGTGGCGAAGTGGACCACGCCCATGTCCACGCCGATCTCGCGGCCAGTCGCGGGTAGTGGCACAGCGGGCACGTCGTCGCAGGAGACGACCACGTACCAGCGCGAGCCTTCCCGCTTGACCTCGACCTGCTTGACCCGGCCGCGCACCGGACGGTGCTGATGCACCCGCACCTGCCCGATCCCGTGCAACTTCACGAACGTCGCGCTGGGATGGCGGGGCTGGCAGTCCCACTTCGCGCCGTCGCCCTCGACGAAGGTGACCGTGTCGAACCAGCCCCGCCCCTTGAAACGCGGGTAGCCGGGCGTCTGACCCGCTTTGACGCGGCGGAAGAAGGCCTCGAATGCCTTGTTCAACCGGCGCAGCGTCTGCTGCTGGCTGGTGAACGACCAGCGGCCCTGCCCTGCCGGGTCATCGGTACGGATCTCCTTCAGCTGCGCGGACTGGTCCCCGTACCGGATCGAGATCTTCGCCCGGTGGTATGCTTCGCGGCGCTCTTGCAGTGCCGCGTTGTACAGCGCCCGGTGATCGTCCAGCATCGCGGTCAGCATGATCTGCTGCTTGACCGTGGGACGCAGCAGGAACTTGAACGACCTACGCATCAGCGCCCCCACTGTTGGGGACGCGCTCGTACTGAGCCTCGATACAGCGCCGCACGCTCACCGCTCCCACACTCGCCACGACGTACGAGCGTGACCACAGACTCGGAAGCCGGGAGCGCAGATGGGGAGAGGTGGATCCATTGAACTGGTTCGCCACGTACGAGGTCGAGCGCTTTGGGTGTGACTTGACGAACAGGTGCATGTGGTCAGGCATCACCTCTGAGGCAATGATTTCCCACTCGTGCTCTGCGGCCTTGGCGCGGATCAACTCCTCCAGCCGGGTCTTGACCCAGCCGCCCACGACACGGCGCCAGTACTTGGAGCGCCACACCACGTGGTAGCCCAAGTCGTACGCCGCACTGGGAGAAGGACGCACCTGACGAGGCACCCGATCATTATGAGATCCGCGCTCCTATAAGCGCAGTGGTTTCTGAAGAAAGCCGAAATTCGCAGGTAAAGGCGCGCTCAGGCGCCAGAGCGCCTTCCCGCTCGGCATTCCCCACTCCCTGAAGGAAGCAGTCCCCTGCCTTCGACTTGATGGCCGCCAAGACCGTCGCCGACAAGCTCCTCATCAAGCCGCGTACCACGGTGTGGATCTCTGACCCGGAACACCGCGGCCTCGTCGAACCGCTGCCGGAGGGGGCAGGCCACGTCGCCGAGTACGGCCTGTGCCCCAACGGGCAGGTCGCGGTCGACGAGGTCTGGTCGGCGCTGCGCTTCCGTCCCCTCAAGGAGGGCGAGCCCTCCTTCACGGGCGGCCGCTGACCTCCACTTCCGCCAACCTTCGGGCGAGAAAGCGGCGGTGGCCAGCACATGCCCCCACTCCTGGCGGAAGACGGTGGCGAGGTCGGCGTGCACGGCTCAGAGGATATGCCGAACGGCAGATGCCGGCCCGGGGCGCTCGGCGCGAGGCTGCGTCCCATGCGAATCCTGAGCACCACGCTGACCGTTCTCGCCCTGGCGGTGACGGCGGCGGCGACACCTCCGGCATCGGCCCACTCCCTGGACTGGGTGGCGTGCGGAGACGGCCTCGAGTGCGCCAAGCTGACCGTGCCGGTCGACTGGAAGCGGCCCGACGGGCCGAAGACCCAGGTGGACCTGGCCAGGATGCCCGCTCGCGACCCCCAGCGCAGCCTCGGTCCGCTCGTGGTCAACACCGGCGGCGGCGCGACCATCCAGCCCGTGCGCTCCATGCTCGCGACGGTGTCGGAGCTGACCATCTGGTTCGACGTGGTCCTGGTCGACCCCAGGGGCATGGGCGACAAGGGCAGTCCCTCACTCGTCGAGTGCGCCACACCGCAGCCAGACATCGCCGAGCTGATCCTGCGGCCCGGCGAGGCGGGCTGGCGCGCGCAGGCCAGGGCGAACGCCGCCTACGACGCCTCCTGCCGCGCGGCCATGGGCGGCGCCTACGCGGGCCTGACGTCCTGGCAGGTGGCCCACGACCTGGAGGCGCTGCGCGCCGCGCTCGGCGCCGACAGGCTGCGCTATCTCGGCAACTCCTACGGCACCGTGTACGGCCAGGCGTACCTGGAACTGTTCCCCTCCAAGGTCGGCCGGATGGTTTTGGACGGCGTCGCCGACCACACCCGGCCGTCGCTGGAACGCTGGCTGATGGACAACGCGCGCACCGAGGAGCGGCAACTCGGCCGCTTCCGCGACTGGTGCGCGGCCGGGTGCGCGCTGGGCGACGACGACGCGATCAAGGTGTTCGACGACCTGCTCGCCCGCGCCCGCCGCGCCCCTCTGCCCGCGGGAAAGGGGACGGTGAACGAGCGGAAGTTCCTCGTCGCGGTCCGGGAGGGGCTCACCCCGCCTGCCTGGCCGCGCCTGGCCGCGGCGCTGCGCAAGGCCGCCGACGGCGACGCCACCGACCTGGCCGAGCTGCGGCCCCTGCCTCCGGAGACCCCCGGCTACCCCCACGGCGCGATGCTGTGCCACGACTTCATGCCGCGCCTGCCCGGCTACCGCGCCTTCCTGGCCATCGAGTCGCGCCTGCGCGCGGCCGCGCCTCGGATCGGCTGGATCCAGGGCCGCTACCAGGTCGCCCGCTGCCTCGGCATCGGGAAGGACCCCGCCAACCCACCCCACCCGCTGCAGGCCAAGGGCGTGCCGCCCGTGCTGGTCGCCATCGGCGACACCGACGACAACACCCCGAACCTCGCCGCCGAGCACCTGGCCGCGCAGCTTCCCGGGGCGCGGGTGGTCAGGCACGGCGACGGGCACGCCGCCTACCTCATGCAGAGCGCGTCCGGGCTGGGCGGCACCTGCCTGCGCCGGTACGTGCACGACTACCTGACCACCGGGACGCTGCCGCCGGCCGGGGCGCGCTGCCCCGGCGACCTGGTGGCTAGGATCCCCCGGGGGTGAGCCGACCGTGATCGGAGCGTGGCGGGCACTGCCGGCGCAGGTCCAGGACGCCGTGCTGGCGGCGGCGACGACGCTGCTGATCTTGGGGGTCCCGCTGCTCGGCAGCGACACGCGCGGGCTCACGCCCCTGTGGGGGGTGCTGGTGTGCGCGGTGTGCGCGCCGCTGGCCGTGCGCCGCCTCCTGCCGATGACGGCCGCGCTGGCCTCGGGCGCGGCGGGCCTGCTCGCGGTCGTTCTCCAGCTGCCGCAGGTCGGCGCCTGGGTGACGACAGCGGCGTTCGGCTCGGCCGCCTACCACCGCGACCGGGGGCGGTCGCTGCCCGCGATCGGCGCGACCTGCTGGCTGGTCACGTTCGACCTCGTCCAGAGCTGGCCCCCGTCGTCTGCGTCCCGGCTGGTCATGTCGGTGGCCGCCGGGCTCTCGCCGGTCGCGCTCGGCCACATCCTGCGGCTGCGCCGCGACCAGGCCCGGCAGGCCGTCCTCGTCGAGCGGGCGGAGGAGCGCGCCAGGATCGCCCGCGACGTGCACGACGTGGTGGGCCACCACCTCAGCGCGATCCGGCTCCAGGCTGTGGGGGGACGGCGGGGCACCCCCGACGACGCGGCTCGGGCCCTGGACGTGATCGCCGAGATCTCCGGCACCGCGCTCGGCGAGACCCGGCGGCTGCTCGGCCTGCTCCGCGACGACGCCGACGCCGGAACCGACCTCGGCGCGCTGATCGCCCGCCTGTCGCGTCAGGGGTTGCGCGTCCGGCTGGACGGTGACATTCCGCAGGAGTGGACGCCGTTGGAGGTGCGGTACGCGGTGTACCGGATCGTGCAGGAGTCGCTGACCAACGTGATGCGGCACGCGGGCGTCTCGCAGGCCCGGGTGCGGGTCGTCCGGAGCCGGGGAAGCGTGCTGGTCGTCGTGGAGGACGGCGGGCGGGCGGTACCCGGCGATCCCGCTCTGCCCGAGGGCCGTGGGGTGCGCGGGATGCGGGAGCGGGCGACGCTGCTCGGCGGCACGCTGACCGCGGGGCCACGCGCCCCCCACGGCTGGCGCGTGACCGCTCGCCTGCCGCTCGACGATGGGACGGTACGCCGCGACAGCGAAGGAGCCGACCGGTGAGCATCCGCGTGATCGTCGCCGACGACCAGGCGCCCACCCGGGAGGGCCTGCGCCTGCTGCTGTCGTCCGAACCGGGCCTGGAGGTGGTGGCGGCGGCGTCCGACGGGTTCGAGGTGGTCGAGATGGCCAGGCGGCACCGGCCCGACGTGGTGCTCACCGACATCCGCATGCCTCGCATGGACGGGCTGGCCGCGATCCGCGACCTGCTGGCCCTCGACCCCGCACCGGCCGTGGTCGCCCTGACCACGTTCAACCTGGACGAGTACCTGTTCGGCGCGTTGCAGGCGGGCGCGGTCGGGTTCCTGCTGAAGGAGAGCGACCCCGGGCTGATCCTCGACGCGGTGCGGGTCGCCCACGAGGGGCACGGGCTGGTGGACCCGCAGGTCACGCCCCGCCTGCTGCACCGGTTCGCGGCCACCTCACCCCGGCCTGCCACGGGCGAGCTGGCCACGCTGACGCCGCGCGAGACGGACGTGCTGCGCCACCTGGCCGCCGGAAGAAGCAACGTGGAGATCGCCAGGACGCTGGTCATCTCACCGGGCACGGTCAAGGTCCACATCGAGCGGATCCTGGCCAAGCTCGGGCTGCGGACCCGCGTGCAGGCGGCCGTCTACGCCCACCGCCACGGGCTCGTCACCTGGGACGACCTGCCCTGACCCCGGCTCAGAGATCCCAGCGCGGCTCCGCGCTGTGGCGGACCTCCCCGTCGGCGGTGAAGATCAGGTAGCGGTCGAAGTCGGCGGCGAACCAGCGGTCGTGGGTGACTGCCAGTACGGTCCCCTCGAAGGCCGACAGGCCGTGCTGGAGCGCGTCGGCGCTGGCCAGGTCGAGGTTGTCGGTCGGCTCGTCGAGCAGCAGCAGCGTGGCGCCCGACAGTTCGAGCAGCAGGATCTGCAGCCTGGCCTGCTGGCCTCCCGAGAGCGTCTCGAACCGCTGGTTTCCGGCAGGGGCCAGCTCGTAGCGGGCCAGAGCGGCCATGGCGTCGTTGCGTTCCATCCGGTGCCCGTGCATGACGAGGTCGGCCACGGCCTGACCGTGCAGGTCGGGGCGGGAGTGGGTCTGCGCGAACAGACCCGGCCGGACGCGCGCGCCGAGCCTGGCCTCGCCGGTGTGGGGGATGGGCTCGCCCGCAAGCAGGCGCAGGAAGTGGGACTTGCCGGTGCCGTTGAGGCCGAGGACCGCGACGCGCTCGCCGTACCAGATCTCGGTGTCGAAGGCGTCCAGCAGGCCGGTCAGGCTCAGCCGCTCGCAGGTGACGGCGCGCTTGCCGGTACGCCCGCCGCGTAGGCGCATGCGGATGTTCTGCGGTTTGGGCGCCTGCTCGGGCGGGCCCGCCTGCTCGAACCTGGCCAGTCTGGTGACCGCCGCCTGGTAGGAGGTGGCCAGGGCGTCGTTGTGGGTGGCGCGCTGGCGCAGGGTGTGGACGATGCCGCGCAGCCGGTTGCGCTCGTCGTCCCAGCGGCGGCGCAGGTCGCGCAGCCGGTCGGCGCGTTCGGCGCGGGCCTGGGCGTAGCCGGCGAACCCGCCGCCGTGGACCCACACGCCGCGCGCCTCCACGGTGATGATCCTGTCGGCGGTCTCGGCCAGGAGGCGGCGGTCGTGCGAGACGAGCAGCACCGTCTTGGACGTGGCCCGCAGCTCGCCTTCCAGCCACTGCTTGGCGGGCACGTCCAGGTAGTTGTCGGGCTCGTCGAGCAGCAGCACCTCGTCGGGGCCGCGCAGCAGCGCCTCCAGCATGAGCCGCTTCTGCTCGCCGCCCGACAGCGTGCCGAGCGGGCGCGCGGCGACCTGGTCGTAGGGCAGGCCGAGCGCGACGGTGGCGCACACGTCCCAGACCACTTCCAGTTCGTAGCCGCCCGCGTCGGCGTAGTCGCTGAGCGCCTGGGCGTAGCGGAGCTGGGCGGGCTCGTCGTCCTGGTCGCGGGCGAGGGCCGCCTCGGCGCGGGCCAGCGTGGCGGTCGCGTCCCTGATCCGTCGCGGGGCCACGGCCAGCAACAGGTCGGCCACCGTCCCCTCGCCGAGGAACTGCCGCATCACGCCGATCCCGCCCGAGACGGCCACCCGGCCGGCGGCGGGTTCCAGCTCCCCGGCGACCAGCCGCAGCAGGGTGGTCTTGCCCGCGCCGTTCGGGCCGACCAGCGCCGCCTTGACGCCGTCGCCGACCTTGAAGGACACCTCGTTCAGCAGCAGCCGCCCGTCGGGCAGCAGGTAGGTCAGGTCACTCACCTCGACATGGCTCATCGTTCTATTACTAGACCATCGATCCGGTACTCGTACAGCGTATTATGATCGAGTGGGAAGCGAGAGCGTGTGGTTGCGGCCACGCAAGCAGGAGCGGCAGACCCTCACCCTGGGCCGGATCGTCGCCGAGGCGGTGGCCCTGCTCGACGAGGAGGGCGCGGCCCGGCTGACGATGCGCCGCCTGGCCGAGCGGCTCGACACCGGCTCCACCACCCTGTACTGGCACGTCAGAACCAAGGACGACGTCCTCGACCTGGCCCTGGACGCGATCTTCGGCGAGGTGCCGGTGCCCCGCCCCGGGCCGTGGCGGGCCCAGGTGAGCGAGCTGCTGGCCGGGTGGCGGGCGACACTGCTGCGCCACCCGTGGTCGGTCGGGCTGCTCGACCGCCCGATGATGGGCCCCAACGCGCTCGGACGCACCGAGTTCCTGTACGCCACCCTGGCCGCCGCCGGGTTCTCCGGGGCCGACCTGCCGGCGGCGGCGCACAGCCTGGCCACGTTCGTCACCGGCTCGGCCACCACCCAGGCGGGGGAGCGCGGCGGGGCGGCCCCGCCCGAGCACCTGCGCGACCATCCGACGCTGGCTGAGCACGGCCTCGACCACGACTGGGACGACACCTTCACCCGCGGGCTCGGCTACCTGCTCGACGGGATGGCCTCCAGAGTCACCCGCCACTCCCACGGGTCAGGTCAGGGCTGAACCACGAGCGGCGATCGACGCTGGGGCTACTGCGCTGACAGTACGGCCAGCCTGCGGGAGAAGCGACGCAGGAGCAGGCCGGCCGTGGCGCTGAGGCCGCCGAGCAGGCCCAGCCAGGTGCCCACCGCTCCGAGTCCGGCCGGTCCCGCCAGCAGGGCCGCGAGAGGAAGACCCACGAGCCAGTAGCCGACCAGGGTCAGCCGGAAGCCGCTCCTGGTGTCGTCGAGGCCACGCAGCAGGCCCACGCCGATGTTCTGGGCGCAGTCGACGAACTGCATGACGGCGGCCACCACGAGCAGGCTGGTGGCGATGGCGAACGCCGTTCCGCCCTCCTCGCCGAGGAACGGACGCAGGACGAGGCCGGGCAGGACGAGGTACAGCACCGCGACGACGGCCATGACGGCGGCGCCGCAGGCGAGGGCGGCTCGCGCGATGCGCCGGGCCTGACCGGCCTGCCCCAGGGCGATCTGCCTGCTCACGCCGATAGAGGCGGCGTGCGACAGGCCCACGGAAACCTGGAAGACGATGTAGACGAGCTGGTTGACGGCGGTGTGCGCGGCCAGGGCGGCGGTGCCGGAGGTGCCGATGAGCAGGGCGACGACGGAGAAGAACCCGGCCTCGGAGCCGTAGGTGGCCGCGATCGGCAGACCGAGCCCGGTGAGCCGGCGCACTGTCTCGGGACGGGCCCGCCAGACGCGAAAGTTGAGCGCCGGGGCCAGCTCCTGGTCGCGCCGGGCGGAGACGTACAACGCGGCGAAGGTCGCCAGGTAGACGGCGCTGGTCGCGGCGCCGATCCCGGCCAGCCCGAGCGGTTGGACGAGCGCGGCGTTGAGTGCGGCGTTGACCACGATCGAGGCCAGGGTGATGCGCAAGAGCGCCTGCGGGCGGCGCATGCCGACGGTGAACTGCCGAAGCGCCTGGAACCACAGGCAGGGCAGCAGGCCGGGCGCCAGCGCCCACAGCATCGGCCGCATCCGCTCGATCACCGCCGGCTCCTGCCCCAGCAGGGCGACGGCCTCGCCGATCAGCACCATGGCCGCGCCACCGACGATACCCGCGATCGTCGCCAGCGCCATCGCGGCGCGGACCAGGTCGCCGACGTCCTCTTCGCGCGCGTGGGCGGCGGCGACCTGGTTGCCGACGGCGGTCACCAGTCCGACGCCCATGGTGCGCAGCTGGTTGAAGATGACCATCGCCAGCCCGCCTGCCGCCAGCGCCTCCACGCCGAGCAGGCCGAGCATGAGGGTGTCGGTGGTGGTCAGCGCCACCTGGGCGAGCTGGGTGAGGGCGAGGGGTACGGCGAGTCCGGCCAGTTCGCGTACGTCGTGGCGCAGGGGGGACGTTGTCACGCCGTTTTCTCTCCCTTTAGGATAGGCAAACCTAACCAAGAATATCGCCATGAATGAGGATGAAGTGGACCTGAGTAGGCGACAGCTTCTCATGACCGCAGGAGGAGCGAGCCTAGCGGCGCTGGTCGCGGCCTGTGGCAACGGGTCGAAGCCCGGCTCCGCCCCCGCCACCCAGCCGGCTCAGGCGCAACCCACCAGTGGCGGCACCCTGCGCATCGGCGCGCTGGGCAAGGCGAGCGCGATCACCCGCGATCCCCACGGCACGCAGGCCAACGAGAGCGACTACCTGATCATCAGTCTGATCTACGACACACTGACCGTCCCGGGGGCCACCGCCAACACCGCGCCCCGCCTGGCCAGCGAGTGGAAGGCGGACAAGGACGTCACGACGTGGCGGTTCACGCCGGCACCCGGCGCGACCTTCCACGACGGCACACCGGTGACCGCCGAGGACGTCGCCTGGTCGCTGCGCCGCCTGCGTGACACCCCCGCCGGTCCGGCTCGGCTACCGGGCGTTACGTCCGCGAACATCAAGGCGGACGGGGACACGGTCGTGCTCACCTCCGACTACCCCAACGCCGACCTGCCGCTGATGATGCGGCTGACGACGTTCGTCATGAAGAAGGACACCAAGGAGGTGGCCGGCGCGCCCGGCACCGGCCCGTTCAAGCTCGACTGGTACCGCGACGGCAACGCTCGTCTGGTGCGCAACGACAACTGGTACGCGGGCAAGCCGCACCTCGACGCGATCGAGGTGAAGATCTTCGAAAGCCCGCAGGCCATGGCCAACGCGCTGCTGGCCGGGCAGATCGACGTCGCCTCCAACGTGGGCGCCGTCGCCGCCCGCGTCGCCGCCGGCCGCCCCAGCGTGCAGGTGCTCCGCCGACCCGACGACATGGCGATGCCGATCGTCATGCGCACCTCCCAGGGCAGCCCGTACGCCGACCCCCGGGTCCGCGAGGCACTCCGGCTGGCCGTGGACCGTGAGGCGATGGTCAAGCAGGTGCTCAGCGGGTACGGCAAGGTCGCCAACGACGTGCTCGGCACCGGCGACCCCGCCTACGCCAAGGACCTGCCGCAGCGCGCGCGTGATCTGGCCCGGGCCAAGCAGCTGCTGCAGGAGGCCGGTTTCGACCTGTCCAAGACCTACCCGCTGCACACCACCGACGACATCGCCGGTCTCGCCGAGTCGGCCGCGCTGTTCGCCACCCAGGTGCGTGAGGCGGGCGTACAGATCGAAGTCGTCAAGCAGGACTCCGGCGCGTTCTGGGACAAGACCTGGCTCAAGGGCGACCTGTACACCACCTACTGGGGCACCAACGACTCGGTGCTGTTCTTCGCCAGCAAGCTCCTGCTCACCGGTGCGGGCCAGAACGAGTCGGGCTGGAGCGACGCCGCGTTCGACCAGGCGTACAAGGAGGCCGTGGGCACCCTGGACGAGGCCGCCAGGGCCAAGGCGATGCGCACGCTGCAGGAGATCGAGCACGAGCGCTCCGGCTACGTGCTGTGGGGCATGGCCGACGGCATCGACCTGGCCGGAGCGGCCGTCCGCGACCTGCCGAAGCTTCCCGGCTACGGACGCGTGCAGCTTGAGCGGGTATGGCTGGCTCACTGACGGCGCTACGGCTCGGCTGGCTTCTCGCCCGCCGGGTCGGCCTGCTCGCGGTCCTGCTCGCGCTGGTCTTCGCGGTCGTGGAGGCACTGCCGGGCGACGCCGCCGACGCGACCGCCGAACGCGGGGAGAGCGCCGCCGACGTCGCCCGGCGACGCACCCTGCTCGGCCTCGACCAGCCGGTGTTCGTACGGTTCCTCCGCTGGATGGCTGGGCTGCCCACCGGGGACCTCGGCGTCTCCGCCCACGGGGAGAAGGTCTGGAACCTGCTGGCGGGGCCGCTGCCCAACACGCTTCTGCTGGGTGGCGTCGCTCTGGCCGTCACCGTCGCCACCGCGCTCGCCGTCGGCTGCTGGGCCGCGCTGCGCCCGGGGTCGGTGACCGACCGGGTGATCTCGGCCTCGGCCACGGCCGTGCTGGCCCTGCCCGAGTTCGTGATCGCGGTGGCGCTGGTACTGGTGTTCGCGCTGTGGACGGGCCTGCTTCCGGCGGCGACGCTGGCCGGGGCGGACGGTTCCCCTGCCACATGGACGATGCTGGTGCTGCCGGTGCTGGCGCTGGCCATCCCGCAGATCGGGTGGAACGCGCGGATCGTGCGCGGCGCGATCGCCGACGAGGCGCGAGCACCGCACGTGGTCGCCGCCGTCCTCGACGGTCTGCGGCCCCGGCGCGTCCTCACCCACCACCTGCTGCCCGGCGCGCTGCCCGCCATCGCCGTGGGCGCGGCGACCTCCACCGGGATGCTGCTGGGCGGCGCGGTCGCGGTAGAGACGATCTTCAACTATCCCGGGGTCGGCGCGCTCCTCGCGGGAGCCGTGGCAGACCGCGACACCCCGATCATCGCCGGCGTGGTGGCGCTGACCGGCCTCGCGATCACGTTGGTGCTGCTGGTCGCCGACCTGATCCGCTCCTGGGCCGCGGGAGGCCGCCTGTGATGCGTCTGCTGCCCGCGCTGGTCCTGCTGCTGGTGGCGTTGGGCGGACCGCTCCTGGCCCCCTTGCCGATGGACCAGCCGGTCACCATCCCCTTCGGGCCCGCCGGAGCCGATGGCGCGTTGCTCGGCGGAGACCAGCTCGGCCGCGACGTCCTGAGCAGGCTGCTGTACGGGGGGCGCGACCTGGTCCTGTCCTCCGTCGTCGTCGCGCTGCTCGTCACCGCCGTCGCGGCGCTCCTGGGCGTGGCCGGAGCGTTGCGTCCCGCCTTCGGCCGGTTCGTCGAGCGAGCCACGGACGTATTCATGCTGCTGCCCGCCGTCCTGGGCATCCTGCTGGTCACCCAGGCGTGGCCGGGCGGCGGCCCGTTCGCCCTCGTGACCGCCGCCGTCGCGCTCGGCGTCCCCTTCGCCGTCCGGTTCATGACCGCCGCCGCGGCGCCCGTCGTGGCCACCGGCTACGTCGAAGCGGCCATCGCCGGTGGCGAGCGTACCTGGCGTCTCATCGTCCGCGAGGTGCTGCCAAACCTGCGTTCCACCGTTCTCGCCCTGTTCGGGCTGCGTTTCGTGGAAGGCGTCTACGTGATCTCCACTGCCGCCTTCCTCCAGATCGGCCCCCAGCCCCCGGCCGCCGACTGGGCGTTGATGATCCGCGAGAACAGCGCCGGGCTCGTCCTCAACCCCTGGGCCGTGCTGGCGCCCGGCATCGCGATCGCCGCGCTGGCGATGAGCGTCAACCTGGCCGCCGGGGCGTTGGCCCCCAAGGTACGTACGTCGGAGGTGGCGGTCCTGTGACCCCGTATGCCGTGGCGACCGGCCTGACCGTGGCCGCCCCCGGCGGGCCCGAGTTGCTGTCGGGCGTCGACCTGGCCGCACTGCCTGGGCGCGTCCTGGCCCTGGTGGGCGCCTCGGGCTCGGGCAAGACCACCCTGCTGCGCGCGCTGCTCGGAGACCTGCCTCCGCGTACCGCCCGCCACGCGGGAGACGTACGGGTGCTCGGCGTGGACGTGTTCGGTTGCGGCCCGGAGGCGCTACGCGAACTGCGGCGAAGACGCCTGGCCTTCGTGGGACAGGACCCGGGCTCGGCGCTCAACCCCAGGATGCGCGTGGCCGCGGTCGTCGCCGAGACCGGCACCGGCCTGACTCATGACGACGTCGCCGGCCTGCTCGGTGAGGTCGGCCTGGCCGACGTCCCCGAGTTGCCCAGGCGCAGGACCGTCGAGCTCTCAGGCGGCCAGCAGCGCAGGGTCGCTCTGGCCAGGGCGCTGGCCCGCCGGCCCGACCTGCTGCTCCTGGACGAACCCACCGCGGGGCTCGACCCCTCCGCGCGCGCGGAGATCGGCGCGCTGCTGCGGCGGCTGGCCAGGGAGCGGGGAGTCGCGGTGGTGATGTCCTGCCACGACCGGGAGCTGGTCGCCCAGGTGGCCGACGACGTGCTGGAGCTGCCCGGTGGCGTGCCCTCTCAGCCGTCTGCCCTCCGGCCGCCGCGCCGCTCCGGGACACCTGAGCAGGAGACGGGCCTGCGTGCCGAGGGGCTGGCCGCGCATGTGGGGCCTGCGCGTCTGCACGTGCTGCGCGGCGTCGACCTGCACGCGCCCTCGGGGACCGCGGTCGGCGTCGTCGGCCCCTCGGGGTCGGGCAAGACCACGCTGCTGCGCACCCTGGTCGGCCTGCACCCGCGCTCGGGCGGCTCCCTCACGCTGGACGGCCTCGCCCTGCACCCCGACGTGCGACGCCGAGGGCGGGAGCTGCGCCGCCGGGTGCAGTTCGTGCCCCAGAACCCGATGGGAGCGCTGAACCCCTCGGCCACCGTCGGGGCCGCCCTGCTGCGGCCGGTGCGGCTGCACCGCCGGCGCCCGCGCTCGGCGGGATCGGAGCGCGTGGGCGAACTGCTGGAACAGGTCGGACTGAGCCCCGACCACGCCGGCCGGTATCCGCACGAGCTGTCAGGCGGCCAGCGCCAACGGGTCTCCATCGCACGAGCCCTGGCCGCCGAACCCGACGTGCTGATCTGCGACGAGGTCACCTCGGCCCTGGACGCCGGCACCGCCCGCGCGGTCATGGACCTCCTGACCGGCCTGCGGGAGACACGGGGCACGGCTGTGGTCTTCGCCTCGCACGATCTCCGACTGGTCCAGGATTACGCCGACGGCGTGGTGACGGTCTAGCCGGTACTTTCGTCGCGGAGGAGAGGGGACTTCCGAATCTGGGCCGGACGTCCCCTGGCCTCTAGCGTTTCGGGGCGTGAACTCCGTCGCCGGGCGCGCCGCCTGACCGCGTACCGTTGCCATGATGCCCGAACACCACCTGGCCGCCCCCGACGGCAAGCCCTACGAGGCCCCCGGACGCACCAGCTTCCTCGTCCTCATGCTGCTGGGAATCGCCGCCGTCTGGGAGACGGTCGACGGCACCTTCCAGCCCGCCTGGCTGTCGTGGGCCGGCCTTGCCGCCGTCGGCGGCCTGCACACCCTCGTCACGCTCAGCGCGTTCCGGCAGCGTCTGACGGTCGCGCGGACGGCCCTCGCCGCGCTGGCCACAGTGGTGCTCGCGCTGTCGGCGACCTTCGGCGGCGGCTGGTACTACGTGCTCCCGCTGCTGGGTGTCGCGATCTCTCTGGTGCTGTCGGGCAGGGCGGTCCGGGTGGCCCTGGTCGCGCTGGCCGTCGTGACGGGGCTGATCGTGCGACTGGGAGGCGGCAGCATCGAGTCGATCATGGCCTTCTCCTGGGGGACGTTCAACGCGGGCCTCGTCGTCGCGGGCATCCTGCACCTGCACGCCGTCATCGGCGAACTGCGCGAGACCCGCCGGCGCCTGGCCGAGGCGGCGGTGGCCGAGGAGCGGCTGCGCTTCTCCCGCGACCTGCACGACCTGCTGGGGCACACGCTGTCGGTCATCGTGGTCAAGGCCGAGGCGGTGCGGCGGCTGGCCGGGCGCGACCCGGAGCAGGCGCAGCGGCAGGCGTCCGACATCGAGGCCGTGGGCAGGCAGGCGCTCACCGAGGTGCGCGAGGCGGTCACCGGCTACCGCGGCGGCAGCCTGGCCGCCGAGCTCGACCGCGCCCACGACGCGCTGAAGGCCGCCGGGGTCGAGCTCGCCGTCCACCGGACGGGCACCGCACCGGCGCCCCCATCGGAGGCGCTGCTGGGATGGGTGGTGCGCGAGGGCGTCACCAACATCATCAGGCACAGCGGCGCCACCAGAGCGGAGATCCGCCTGGACGGCCAAGCCGTCACCGTCCGCGACAACGGCACCGCCGCCGCCACGGCCTCCGCGGACGGCAGCGGGCTGCGCGGCCTGGCCGAACGTCTCTCCCAGGCGGGCGGCCACGTCGAAGCGGGCCCGCTGCCCGAGGGCGGCTTCCAGCTCACCGCCTCCCTGCCGCCGACCGCCTGAAGCCCGGCTCCCTCAGCGGATTCTCGGGCAGGCCGCACGAGCAGCGCAGGCGGTCGCCCCCCGTCGCCGGGGCTCTCCCCGGCGGGCGCCGCGCCTGGTGGTTTAGCCCCTGCGACAGGGTCATATCTGACGTTATGGACGCGAACTCCGTGCTGCTCGCCATCGTGGTCGCCACCGCGCTGTCGTTCGACTTCACCAACGGCTTCCACGACACCGCCAACGCCATGGCGACGTCCATCGCCACCGGGGCCCTGCGCCCGAAGCTCGCGGTCGGGCTGTCGGCGGCGCTCAACTTCGCGGGGGCGTTCCTGTCACTACAGGTCGCCGCGACCATCGCGACCGGCATCGTGGAGACCGGCGCGATCACGCTCACCGTGGTCTTCGCCGGGCTGGTCGGCGGCCTGGCCTGGAACCTGCTGACGTGGTACTTCGGCATCCCCTCCAGCTCCTCGCACGCGCTGATCGGCGGAGTCGTCGGCGCCACGCTCATCGCGGCCGGCGCCTCAGCGGTCAAGGGGACGGCGATCGTGTCCAAGGTGCTCATCCCGGCGGTGCTCGCGCCGCTGGCGGCCATCGTGGTGGCCACAGTCGGCACCTACCTGGTCTACGTCCTGACCCGGCCGGTGCCCGGCCGGCTGCGCGATCGCGGCAGTTCACCGGACCAGCCGCCCGTCGTCTTCGACCCGCTGGTCGCCGACGACGAGGTCGAGCTGCTCGACGCCACGCCCGGGCTGTGGGTGGACGACAGCAGCGACGATGATCCCGTGCTGATGCGGGCCGACGGCCGCCCGGTCGACACCTGGCGCGAGCACTACCCCTACGCGACGCGCATGGAGCGCGGCCTGTACGAGCACGAGAAGCGGCTGCTGCAGATCGAACTGCTCAAGCTGCAGTACTGGCTGGGTCAAGCGCCCCGGCAAGCGGCTGGCGGTGCTGTTCGAGGGGCGCGACGCGGCGGGCAAGGGCGGCACGATCAAGCGCTTCATCGAAACTCCTTGACCGTGGAGACTCCCGCCTTCAGGCGAGGGAGGAAGCGCGGCACAGTGCCGACACGTTTGGATCGAACTTGTGCACGAAGCTTTACTGAGCGTAGTAACCTGTGCGCGTGGCGCAGTTGGTCAAGCGGGCGTTCAAGTACCGCTTCTATCCGACCCCCGAGCAGGCTGAAGAGCTTGCCCGGACGTTCGGCTGCGTCCGCCTGGTCTACAACAGGGCGCTGGAGGAACGCACCTGCGCCTACGCGGAAGGCCGGAAGGTCTCCTACGTGGAGTCCTCGGCGGCGCTGACAGCGTGGAAGCGCAGCAAGGAGCTGGGGTTCCTGTCGCAGGTGTCGTCGGTGCCGTTGCAGCAGGCGCTGCGTCACTTGCAGGCGGCCTTCGGTAACTTCTTCGCCGGACGGGCCAGGTATCCGAGGTTCAAGTCCCGCAAGAAGTCGCGCCTGTCGGCCGAGTACACCCGCTCGGCGTTCACCTACCGGAACGGCAGGCTCACCCTGGCGAAGATGGACACGCCGCTGGCCGTCGTGTGGACGCGTCCACTTCCCGAAGGCGCGCGGCCGTCCACCGTGACGGTGACCAGGGACGCGGCCGGACGCTGGTTTGTCTCTCTGCTGTGCGAGGACGCCATCCGCCCGCTCCAACCGGCAGAGAACGCGGTGGGCGTGGACGTGGGCATCACTGCCCTGGCGACACTCTCCACCGGGGAGAAGATCGCCAACCCTCGGCATGAGCGGGCCGACCGACGCAGGCTCGCCAGAGCCCAGCGAGCGCTGGCCCGCAAGGAGAAGGGATCGGCCAACCGAGCCAAAGCCAGACGCCGCGTCGCGAAGGTGTACACCCGGATCGTCGACCGCAGGCGTGATCATCTGCACCAGGTCAGCACACGACTTGTTCGCGAGAACCAAGTGATCGCCGTGGAAGACCTGACCGTCCGCAACCTGGTCAAGAACCACCGCCTGGCCCGCGCCATCTGCGACGCCTCCTGGCGGGAACTGCGCTCCATGCTGGAGTACAAAGCCGCCTGGTACGGGCGGAAACTGGTGGTCGTCGACCGCTGGTTTCCCTCCTCCAAGCTGTGCTCGGCATGCGGCGTCCTGCAGGACAAGATGCCGCTGAACGTCCGGACCTGGCAGTGCGCGTGCGGCACATCCCACGACCGCGACGTCAACGCCGCGAAGAACATCCTCGCCGCCGGGCTGGCGGAGAGGTGAAACGCCTGTGGAGCTGATGTAAGACCTCAACAGGAGACCACCTCCTCGACGGGGCAATCGGCAGTGAAGCAGGAACCCTCACGGGCGACCGTGGGGGAATCCCCTTTGTTCACGAGGGGGAGGAGGTCAACAAGAAACGAACGCGCCCGCCTGGAGGCCATGCGGTACGTGCTGAGCCTGTTCGAGTACGACGGCAGGGACGCCCAGGTGGTCGGCGTCCCCGACCCGCGCATCGTGATCTCGGCCGCCGACATCCTCGACGAGGACCACGACGCGGCGCCCTCAGACGTTGGCCTTGATGGCGACGCTGACGAGGGCGAGCAGGAGATCGACGTCTAGCGAAGCAAGTGCCCGGCAGGCCGTTGCGGCATGCCAGGTGCCGGGCGGTGACGGTCTTGGGGATACCAGCGTAGGAGGCGGCATCCTGCCGCTCTTGCGATGAGAGATGGGTGTTCACGATGGTATCTGCGAAGTTAGGATGATTGTTTGTGACGACGTTCCGGATCAGTGAGGCCGCCGCGTTGCTCGGCGTCAGCTCCGACACCGTCCGCCGATGGGTCGACGCGGGCCGGCTGGCGGCCGAACGCGACGAGCACGGTCACCGGCAGGTGAACGGCGCCGATCTGGCCGCGTTCGCCCGCACCCAGATCGCGGCGGAGAACGGCTCGGGCCACTCCTCGGCCCGCAACCGCTTTCGCGGCATCGTGACCGAGGTCATCCGCGACGCGGTGATGGCGCAGGTCGAGATCGCCGCCGGGCCGTACCGGGTGGTGTCGCTGATGAGCCGCCAGGCCGCCGACGAGCTGGGTCTGGAGGTGGGGGTGGTGGCGGTCGCCGTGATCAAGTCCACCAACGTCGTCGTGGAGATCCCCGACCACGCCCGCGTGTCCAGCCCGTAAGGAGCCCCTTGGTGATCAGACGTCCATTCCGGTGGGCCGTCGCCCTGCCGGTCGCACTCGCGCTCGCAGGCCTGTCCGGCTGCGGCTCCAGCCAGCCGGCCTCCTCCCCGGCCTCCGCCGCCGGTGGAGAGGCCACGACGGTGACGGTGTTCGCGGCCGCGTCCCTGACGGGAACGTTCACCGAGCTCGGCAAGGCGTTCGAGACCGCGCATCCGGGCACGTCGGTGAAGTTCAACTTCGGCTCGAGCGCCACCCTGGCACAGCAGATCACCCAGGGGGCGCCGGCCGACGTGTTCGCCGCCGCCAGCCCCGCCACCATGAAGACCGTCACCGACGCCTCCCTGGCGAGCGCGCCGACCACGTTCGTGCGCAACAAGCTGCAGATCGCCGTCCCGGCCGACAACCCGGCCAAGGTGGCGGCGCTCAAGGACCTCGCCGATCCGAAGGTGAAGGTCGCGCTCTGCGCCGAGCAGGTGCCGTGCGGCGCCGCCGCGGTCAAGGCGCTGGGCGCGGCCGGGCTGAAGGTCAGCCCGGTCACGCTGGAGCAGGACGTCAAGGCCACCGTGACCAAGGTCGAACTGGGCGAGGTCGACGCCGCCCTGGTCTACAAGACCGACGTGATCGCCGGCGCGGGCAAGGTGAAGGGCATCGACTTCCCCGAGGCCGACAAGGCGATCAACGACTATCCGATCGCGGTCCTGTCCAAGTCACCCGCCGCCGACCCGGCCAAGCAGTTCGTGGACCTGGTGCTGTCGCAGCAGGGCAAGGACGTGCTGACGAGGGCCGGCTTCGAAGCTCCCTGACGCGCCCCCGACCGTGATGACCTCCACCACGCCCGCACCCGCTCGGAGCCCCGGGCGGGGAGCGCCGCGCGCCGGCCGCCTGCCCTGGGTTCTGGTGGTTCCCGCGCTGCTCGGGCTGGTGTTCCTGGTGCTGCCGCTGGCCGGGCTGCTGCTGCGGGCCCCGTGGGCGACGCTGCCGCAGCGGCTGGCCGAGCCCCAGGTGCTGGAGGCGTTGCGGCTGTCGCTGGTGACCGCCACCGTGGCCACGGCCGTGTGCCTGCTGCTCGGCGTTCCGCTGGCCTGGCTGCTCGCGCGGGCGTCCTTTCCCGGCCTGCGGGTGGTGCGGGCGCTGGTCACCGTCCCGCTGGTGCTGCCGCCGGTGGTCGGCGGCGTGGCGCTGCTGCTGGTGCTGGGACGTCGCGGCCTGGTCGGGCAGTGGCTGGAGGCGGCGTTCGGCGTCACGCTGCCCTTCACCACCGCCGGCGTCGTCGTCGCCGAGGCGTTCGTGGCGATGCCGTTCCTGGTCATCAGCGTCGAGGGGGCGCTGCGCGCCGCCGACATGCGCTTCGAGGAGGCCGCCGCGACCCTGGGCGCCTCGCGGTGGACCGTGTTCCGCCGCGTCACCCTGCCGCTGGTCATGCCGGGCGTGGTGGCCGGAGCCGTGCTGTGCTGGGCAAGGGCGCTGGGCGAGTTCGGCGCGACCATCACCTTCGCCGGCAACTTCCCCGGCCGTACCCAGACCATGCCGCTGGCCGTCTACCTCGCCTTGGAGACCGAGCCGGAGGCCGCCATCGTGCTCAGCCTCGTCCTGCTCGCCGTCTCGGTGATCATCCTGGCCAGTCTGCGTGACCGGTGGGTGAACAGCCCGTGACCTCGTCCGAGCCCCGGCAGGGCGGCCTGCGCGCCCGCCTGGTCGTCACCCGGCCCGCGTTCGGCCTGGACATCACGCTCGACGTCGCCATGGGGGAGGTCGTCGCGCTGCTCGGGCCCAACGGCGCGGGCAAGACCACCGCCCTGCGCGCGCTGGCCGGGCTCAGCGGCCTGTCCGAGGGCGGGCACATCACGCTCGACGGCCGCCCGCTGCACACGCTGGCCGCCGAGCGGCGCCCGATCGGCATGGTCTTCCAGGACTACCTGCTCTTCCCGCACCTGTCCGCCCTCGACAACGTGGCCTTCGGGCCGCGCTGCCACGGCGTCTCCAAGGCCGAGTCCCGCCGCGTCGCCGCCGCCCTGCTGGAGCGCGTAGGCCTGGCCGAGCACGCCGCCGTCCGGCCCGGCCGGCTGTCGGGCGGGCAGGCACAGCGGGTCGCCCTCGCGCGGGCGCTGGCCGTGCGGCCGCGCCTGCTGCTGCTGGACGAGCCGCTGGCCGCGCTCGACGCCCACACCCGCCTGGACATCCGCTCACAGTTGCGCCGCCACCTGGCCGACTTCGACGGCGCCACCGTCCTGGTCACCCACGACCCGCTCGACGCCATGGTGCTCGCCGACCGGTTGATCGTCATCGAGGACGGCGCCGTCGTCCAGCAGGGCGCCCCCGCAGAGGTGGCCCGCCGCCCGCGCACCGACTACGTCGCCCGCCTGGTCGGCCTCAACCTCTACCGCGGCCTGGCCGTCGATCGGCAGGTCAAGGTCGAGGAGGTGCTGTTCAGCACCGCGGACCGGGTCGACGGGCCCGCGTTCGTGGCCTTCTCGCCCGCGGCCGTCGCGCTCTACCGGACCCGCCCCGACGGCAGCCCGCGCAACCTGTGGCAGGCCCGCGTCGCGGGCGTCGAACGGCACGGCGACAACGTCCGTGTCCACCTCGACGGCCCGATCGTCGCTTTCGCCGACATCACCCCCGCCGCGGTCGCCGACCTCGACCTGGCCGCAGGCCGGCAGATCTGGGCCTCGGTCAAGGCGACCGAGACGCACGCGTACCCGGCGTGACCGCCGCGCCTGTGGGCCTGCCCCGGGAGGGTCAGGCCCACAGGCGGTTGTCCGCGCAGACTCTGATCTCCGCGATCCGGCTGATGTGCCTGCCGCCGCACCGGTCGCCCGGCACCACCAGGTGCGGGCCCTGCGCGTCGAGATCGTCGCCGTCCAAGCGCACGCCCACCAGGGCCTCGGTGTTGCCGAACTCGGGGTCGATCTCACCCCACGACAGCACCGCGTGATGGCCGTCGCGTCCCAGGACGGAGACCAGGAAGCGCAGCCGGTCCTTCCGCTCGACCGGATCGAACAGCGGTCGCGCCCCGCGGACGACGTCGAGGAGCAGCGGGCCGGTGAAGCGGTGCCGACGAGGCCCGGAGGTGCGGCATTCGAAGGTCACCACCACCTCGCGCTGCGGCAGCGCCCGTAACGCGGCCATGCCGAGCCGGACGGGTTCCCGCACATCGCCCGACAGGCGCATCAGCCCGTCGGGCGGGACATGGGCGGCAAGGTCGATCGACGTGGGGTGCACCGGCGCCCTCCTCGCCCTGTGACCGTTTTACTCATGCATGCCCCGGTCTTGTGAGGAGCACACTCATATGCGACCCATAATCGCCGAATACATGAGCAGTTGCCAGGAAATTTCCTCCATAGGCTGGCGTCAGCGATGTCCCCGTCAGGCCTTCGCCTCCGGCCTGGACGGGCTGCTAGCCGGCATCACCCGGGCGTGGCCGCCGGAGGAGGGCGTGCAGGCTGAGGGCGGCGGCGAGGCAGGCGACCGGAACCACGGGCAGGACGTACCGGTGATCGAAGTCCAGGACGGCGACCGGGCCGACGAGCAGGCCCATCGCGACCGTCCAGGGCAGCAGCGCCGTGCGGCGGCGTAGCACCGCGCCCGCCGCGCCGAGCAGCAGGATCGCGGCCAGCATCGGCCCGCGCAGGTAGGCGGGGTACTGGTAGGCGATCAGGAAGTCGGCGTACGGCCCGGCCGAGGTGAGCCCCCGGATGTCCGGGTCGTACTCCCGCTTCACCTTGTCGATCAGCGGCTGGTCGGGCAGCGGCCAGGTCCCGCGGGCGAAGCCGAAGGCCGGGGTGGTCCGCCTGGGGTGCGCGATCGGGGTCCAGGAGAAGGCGATCGAGGTGTCACGGACGACCGCGCGCAGGTAGTCGAGCGGCTGGGCGGCGATCGCCTTGACCGCGAAGGAGCGGGCCAGGTCGTTGTGCGAGAACCGGTCGCCGGGGAGCCGGTTGAGCGAGGAGCCGGGCGCCCACACGTACTCGGAGGCCGCGTCCACGACGGTCCCGTTGGGGCAGAGCCTCGCCTCCTCGGGGGACGGCTTGATCACCGCGCAGTCGGCGAAGGTCATCGTGCGGGCCCACAGCGCCACCCCGTCCGCGCCGCTGAGGGTGAACCTGCCGTGATGCGCGGCGTACCAGGCGGCGTAGGCGGCCAGGGGCAGCGTCCCGGCCAGAGCCACGGCGGCCAGGCGCCGCAGGCCGACTCGCTGGACGGCCAGGACGACCAGGACGAGGAGGAGCAGCGGCAGCGCGATCGTCCGGGTCAGTGCGGCGAGCGCGAACAGCAGGCCCGCCCCCGTGGCGGCACGGACCGACAGCCTCGGCGACCACATCAGGACGGTCAGACCCGCCACGACCAGGAAGATGAACTGCGTGTCCGACAGGACGGCGTGCTCGAGCCGAAGGTAGGAGGCGTCGAACAGGACCGGCGCGGCGGCCAGGGCCGCGCCCCAGCCGGGCAGCGATCGGCGGCGGAGCAGAGCGTAGAGCAGCACGCCGGTGACCAGGCCCAGGACGTGCTGGGCGGCCACGATCACCTCGACGCTGTGGAAGGGCCACAGCGCCCGCAGGAACAGCGGGTACCCGATCGGGTGGAAGGCGGCCGACGGCCGGAGGTGGACGGCGGTGTCGAGGTAGCTGAAGGAGTCGTACCAGTACAGCTGGGCGGGCCGGTAGCCGAGCATGGTGACCACCCGCAGCGCCGCGGCGAGCGCGAGGACCACGGCGAAGACCCGGTGGTCCGCGAGGGCGGCGAACCTGGCCGGACGGGGCCGTGAGGGCGTGTCCAGGTGGCTGTCTGTGAGCACACGGAATCCGATCGTCATCGACGGAGGTCGTCAGGGAGTGAGTCCGCGCATGCGGAACAGAGCGCACGGCGGTGACAGGGGAGAGGCCGTTCAGGCGCAGAAGACGGCCGCCCGCCTCATGGTCGCTTGAGGGCCGCGCACACGGCCCTCAAGCGGCTGCGGGCTCAGGAACCGCCGGAACAGGTGGCGTCCAGCGGCCTCGGGTTGGGGTTCGGCGTGGTGCTCGCCACCAAGAGCGCCTTGCCCGCCGCGCTCATGACGCCGTCGTGGACGTACCAGGTGCCGGACGGGCGGACGCCTTTGGTGTAGGAGACGAACTCCGCCTCCACACCGCGTTCGCGCAGCATCGGCTCGAGCTCGGCGACGGTCTTGTCGACGTAGTCCACGCAGTGCAGCGGCTCGCCGGGCAGGCCGATTCCCGGGGGCATCTCGTACTTCTCCCCGGGACGGGCCTCGCGGCCGAGAATGATCTCAGCCTGCTGCTGGTAACCGACCGGCACCTTCAGGCCGACCGGGCATCCGGCGAACTGGTGGCAGGGGCCCGGGGCGTCGATGGTCTTGACCGGGCCGTCGGCGGACGCCGGTTCGCCTTCCTTCAGCAGGTTGGCAGAGTTGATCACGAAGATTCTCCCCGCCATGCTCGCGGAGGTCGGCACCAGCTTCAGCTTGACGTCCAGGCCGCGCGCCTCGAGCTCGGACTGGTACATGTCCGGGTCGGCGAACAGGTCCTTCACCGTGATGACGTAGTAGTCGCCCTCCCGCTTGATGTCCAGCGCCGCCGAGGCCGGAGCCGGCCCGATGCCGAGAGCGCCGGGAAGGACCCATCCCAGGACGACTGCCGCGGCGGCCAGCACGGCGACGACCGGCACCGCGACCGGCACCGTGAACCAGCGGCGACGGCGGTCGCGCGGCCTGTCGGGCACGACGGCCGGGGCCGCGGTGATCTCCTCGAACAGCTCCCGGGCGAGCGGGGTCATGCCGGGGCCGGGGTCGGGCGCGAGGTCGGCGACCAGACGGTCGATGGTGCGCTCGTCCATCACGTCCTGCCTTTCGTCAAGGCCACCGCACGTGAGCCGTACCGGGCCAGGTCGAGCCCGGCCACGTGCAACTCGTTGGCCAGGCGCTTGCGCGCCCGGTGCAGGCGCAGCCGGGCCGCGCCACGCGAGCAGCCCAGCACTGTCGCAACCTCTTCGGAGCTCAGCCCTTCCCAGCTGACCAGGGCGAGCGTCTCCCGGTCGTCGGGGTTCAGCCGGCGGAACGCCTCACGCACGGCGTCGAGATCGTCCGCGCCCACCGGGCCGGCCGCCTCCGCCCACAGAGCGAGCTGCGCGCCGAGCCGCTCGACGAGCTCGCTGCGCCGCGACTCGGCTCGCCGGCCGTTGGCGAGCACGCGGCGGGCCACCCCGTACAGCCACAGGCGGGCCTTGGATCCGCCGGGGATGTCCGCCACCCTCCGCCATGCGGTGGTGAAGGTCTCGGCCAGGGCGTCGGCAGCGTCGTCGTGGGAGTCCGTGCGCCGCCGGACGTAGGCGAGGATGTCCGGATAGTGCGCGGTGTAGATCTCCTCGAAGCGCTGCTTGAGGTCAGGGGGGCCCAACACTGCTCCCTCTCGTCGAAGGCTCCTTCACCCCGTACGTGTCCGCACCTTGCCGGTTGTTTCACCCCAAATCTGAGAACCTCCGGCCCTGGCAGTATCCGGACCGGTACAGCCACAGGTCGAGCAGAGCCGCGTCGCGGCGACGGGCAGGTCAGCGGGCTGCCCACGGCGACAGCGGCCGGCTCGCCGCGATCACCGTGCCCGGCCTGCGGACGATCCTGCACGCCGAGCCCGTCACTGGCTGACCATCGGGAGCGTAGACCGCCTCAGGCGCGTAATGCGGTGGACGAGCCCTGCGGCCTTTCACTAGGGTGTGGCCCATGTCCAGTCCCGAGGCGTCAAGACGCTAGCCACCGGTCCTTCGGTGGCTTCCTGTGATGTCACGCGCCGTCGCTGAGACCGCGCGCCCTTTCGTCACCCTTGCCGCCGGATCACCGTCACACGGACTGATTCTTCCCGGGAGCTCCATCACCTCCGCCACCTTCGTGGTGCCGCGGGTGGTGCCGAGCCCGGTCTCCTTCACGCGGTAGCGCCCGCGCGCCACCGGATGCACGCCCGCTTCGTGCGGCCGCTCCGGGGTGCCGCGGCCGTGCGCCGTGCCCTCGTTGTGATGCCCTACCGACGCAGCAGTGGAGTTTCTGCATGCCCTTCGCCATCTACATCCTCGGACTGGCGGTATTCGCCCAGGGAACGTCCGAGTTCATGCTGTCCGGGCTGGTTCCGGACATCGCCAGAGAACTGAACGTGTCCATCCCGGCCGCGGGCGCGCTGACGTCCGCCTTCGCCGCTGGAATGATCGTCGGAGCGCCGCTGATGGCGGTGCTCAGTCTGCGCTGGCCACGCCGGCGGGCGCTGCTCGTCTTCCTGGTCGCGTTCATGCTCGTGCACGTCGTCGGCGCGGTCACCAGCAGCTTCTCCGTGCTCCTGGTGACCCGGGTGCTCGGGGCGGTGGCCAACGCCGGCTTCCTCGCCGTGGGGCTCGCGACGGCGACCGGCATGGTCCCGCCGAACGCCAAGGGGCGGGCGACCTCCGTCCTGCTGAGCGGCATCACGCTCGCGTGCGTCGCCGGCGTGCCCGCCGGCGCGGTGCTCGGTCAGGCGCTCGGCTGGCGCTCGGCGTTCTGGGCCGTGGCCCTGATCTCCCTGCCGGCCGTCTTCGCCGTCCTGCGCTCGGTGCCGGACACGGCGACCCCGGATGAGGCCCGTCCCAGCGCCCGGCGAGAACTGCGGGCGCTGCGCGGCCCGCGGCTGCTGGTCGTGCTGCTGCTGGCCGCGCTGGTGAACGCCGCCACCTTCTGCACCTTCACCTACCTGACCCCGCTGGTCACCAACGTCAGCGGCTTCTCCGAAGGATGGGTGCCGGCGCTGCTGGCGCTGTTCGGTGCCGGGTCGTTCGCCGGAGTGACCATCGGCGGCCGCCTGTCCGACACGCGGCCGATGCGGGTCCTCATCCCGGGCGGGATCGCCCTGCTCGCCGGGTGGGCGCTCTTCACGGCCACGGCCGGCAGCCCGCTCGCCGCGTTCCTGCTCGTCTTCGTCCAGGGGACCCTCTCCTTCGCCGTCGGCTCGACCCTGATCGCCCAGGTCCTGTACGCGGCGGCCGAGGCGCCCTCGCTCGGCGGCTCGTTCGCGACTGCGGCCCTCAACGTCGGCGCGGCCGCCGGC
>NZ_JBEXUP010000029.1:0-73224 GCF_040614375.1 Nonomuraea sp. NPDC005983 | reverse complement strand
CCGCTCCATTTTGGGTCGAGCGCGTCGAACCCCTTGTCGTTGAAGGCGTGGATGACGTCGCGTACGTAGTCGTCGCTGACCTGCATCAACGAGGTGATGTCCGGGACGCTTTGGCCCTGGCCGGACATCATCACCACGATCGCCCGCCGTAGCTTGACCGGATCCTTCGCGCTCCGCGTGATCCGTTGCAGCTTGCGGCCTTCTTCCATGGTCAACGGCCGGACGAACACTTCCGGTCGGCGAGCCACGACCACCTCCCAACGTTGAAGAGGCAGCCAGCCTGGCGGGTTTACGGCCGGAGATCAATTACCCGTCCGAGATTCGGTGACGGGCCACTAGCGAACCCGGAAGCCCGGTGACCATCGCGCCACGCCGTCCGGGCACCACACCACGCCTGCCGCATCGGGTTTAATCCTGGAGTGGCTTTCGATGTGATCATCAGAGGCGGGCAGGTGCTCGACGGCACGGGCGCGCCCCCGTACCGGGCCGACGTAGCGATCAGCGGCGACACGATCGCCGCCGTGGGCCGCCTCCCCGGCGCCCAGGCCGCGACGGAGATCGACGCCGCCGGCCGGTACGTGTCACCGGGGTTCGTCGACTGCCACGCCCACGGCGACGCGGCCGTCTTCGACCCGGCGGTGCAGCTGGCGGCGCTGCGCCAGGGCGTGACCACGTTCATCCTCGGCCAGGACGGCCTGTCCTTCGCCCCCGGCTCCGCCGCGACCGTCGCCTACGCCTCGCGCTACTTCGCGGCCGTCAACGGGCCGCTGGGCGAGGGCCCGCTGACGGTGGCCGGCCTGCTCGGCGGCTACGACCGCGCGGTCGCGCTGAACACGGCCTACCTGCTGCCGCATGGCACGATCCGCTACGACGTCATGGGCCCCTCGCCCAGCGCGCCGACCCGCGAGGAGCTGGCCGGGATGCTGGCCCACGTCGAGCGCGGGCTGTCGGAGGGCGCGGTCGGCCTGTCGTCCGGGTTGGAGTACCTGCCCGGACGCTACGCCACCGCCGAGGAGCTGGCCGCCCTGGCGGAGCCGCTCGGCGGGCTGCCGTACGTCACCCACATGCGCGCGTACGGCGAACGGGCGGGCGTCGGCATGGCGGAGGTCGTCGAGATCGCCCGCCGGTCCGGCGCCGCGGTGCACGTCTCCCACCTGCACGGTCCCGCGGACGTCCTGCTCCCCCTGGTCGAGGAGGCCCTCGCCGAGGACGTCGACCTGACCTTCGACACCTACCCCTACCTGCGTGGCAACACGATCCTGGCGATGGTGGTGCTGCCGCCGGAGGTGCCAGGGGCCGAGCCGGAGCGGGCCATGGAGATGCTCGCCGAGGCCGACCTCGACGCCTGGTGGTCCGGCATGGAGGGCACCTGGCCCCGGCTGACCATCTCGCACGCGCCCGGCCTCGACTGGGCCGAGGGCCTGACCATGGTCGCGGCGGCCGGGCGGGCGGGCGTGGAGCCGGCCGAGTTCTGCCGCAGGCTGCTGATCGAGACCAGGCTGGAGGCGGGCTGCGTGTCGGCCAGGCCCGACGAGGGGCCCGCCGGGGAGGAGTCGGTGCGGCGGATGCTGCGCCATCCGTCCCACACGGGCGGGTCCGACGGGATCTACGTGGGCGGGCATCCGCATCCGCGGGGGTTCGGGGCGTTCGCCCGCTTCCTCGGGCAGCACGTCCGCGAGCTCGGCGACTGGACGTGGGAGCAGGCCGCCGTCCACCTCGCCTCGCACCCGGCGCGGCGGTTCGGCCTCGACGACCGCGGGCTGCTGCGGCGCGGCTTCGCGGCCGACGTGGTGGTGTTCGACCCGGCCACGGTGGCCGACCAGGCGACCTACGCCGTACCCCGCACGCCTGCCCGAGGGGTCGACGACGTGCTGGTGTCGGGAGTGCCGGTGCTGACGGGCGGCGAACTGACGGGAGCCACCCCCGGCCGTGCGATCAGGCCGCACTGATGAGGATAGGGTCGGACCCGTACAAGGGGGGTGTCGTGCAGGAAGTCCTCGGCCGGTCCGTGCTCGACGGAGAGCTCGGCTTTCCGCTGATGGTCGTGCACCAGGAGGCGCTCGGCCACAACATCGCCACCATGGCGGCCTTCGCCCGTGATCACGGCCTGGAGCTGGCGCCGCACGCCAAGACCCACCTGTCGGGGGAGATCGCGGCCGCGCAGCTGGCGGCGGGCGCCTGGGGGCTGACGGTGGCGACGACCCGCCAGGCCAGGCTGGTGCGCGGGTTCGGCGTCGACCGGGTCATGGTGGCCAACCAGGTGGTCGACCGGGCCGGGCTGGAGTGGGCGGCGGCCGAGCTGGCCGCGCATCCCGGCTTCGAGTTCCTGAGCTTCGCCGACTCGGCGGCGGGGGTCGACATCCTGGCCGGGCACGCCGGTTCGCGTCCGTTCCGGGTGCTGGTGGAGCTGGGGCACGAGGGCGGGCGTGCCGGGGTCCGCACGGTGGAGGAACTGGTCGAGCTGGCCGGGTACGTGCAGCGCACGTCGGGCGTGGAGCTGGCCGGGGTCGCCGGGTACGAGGGGGCGCTGAAGACGGCGGAGGAGGTCCGGAAATATCTGGATCTGCTGCAGGAAGCCGTCGCGTACCTGCGCGTCAGGAACCCGATCCTGTCGATCGGCGGCAGCCAGTGGTTCGACGTGATCGGCCGCGAGCTGGTCGCCACCCAGGCCCGCATCCTGCTGCGGAGCGGCGCGTACGTCACCCACGACGACGGCTACTACCGCGAGCGCACCCCGTTCAACCGCATCGACGGCGAGCTGCGCCCGGCGCTGGAGGTCTTCGCACAGGTGCTGTCCACGCCCGAGCCCGGCCTGGCGATCATCGGGCTGGGCAAGCGCGACGCGCCCTACGACGAGGGCCTGCCGATTCCCCGCCGTCCCGGCGTGACCGTGCTGAAGATGCAGGACCAGCACACGGTGGTCCGCGGCGACCTGCGGGTGGGGGAGCTGGTGGCGTTCGGCGTCTCGCACCCCTGCACGGCGTTCGACAAGTGGCGGAGGCTCCCGGTGGTCGATCGGGACTATCGCGTTGTCGGCACGATAAATACGCATTTCGGCGACTTCTAGGGAGATCTCATGAAGAAGGAATTGAGGACGACCGAGGGGGCGGCCCCCGTGGGCGCGTACTCGCAGGGGCTCGTCGTGGGCGACTTCGTCTACACGTCCGGGATGGGCCCGCTCGACCCGGCCACCGGCGAGGTCGTCGGCGAGGACGTCGCGGCCCAGACCCACCAGGTGATGCGCAACCTCGGCGCCATCCTCGCCGCCCACGGCCTGGGCTTCGACGACGTGGTCAAGTCCACCGTCCACCTGCAGCACCTCAAGCGCGACTTCGCCGCCTACAACGAGGTGTACAAGTCGTACTTCAGCCAGCCCTATCCGGTCCGCACCACCGTCGGCTCCGACCTGATGGACATCCTGGTGGAGATCGACTTCGTGGCGTTCAAGAGCGCGTAAAGTCGGTCCGTGGACAGTTCGGTGTACGTCTTCGTCGAGGACCTGCATGACGAGGGCGTCGAGCGGGTGCTCGACAGGATCAGCGGGTACGGCGTGGCGGGCATCACCGTCGGCGTCGTGCACCACGGCTCCCGCGACGTCACCCCGCACGGACTGTCCCGCCTGACCGTCCGCCACGACGGCGCCCACTTCGTCCCGCCCGACGACCTCTTCTCGGGGCTGCGGCTGTCTCCCGTGCCCGGCCACCTCCAAGCGCTCGACGGCCTGCGCGAGGCGTGCTCCCAGCGTGCCCTCAAGCTCCACGGATGGACCGTCTTCCTGCGCAACGCGACGATCGGCACCGAACATCCGGACGTGACCGTCCGCGACTGCTTCGGCGACCGCGGCTCCCTCACCGACCTCTGCCCGGCCCACCCCGACGTGCGCGAGTACGCCGTCGCCCTGGCCAGAGCCGTGGCCAGGCTCGGCGTCGACAGCGTGGTCGCCGAGTCGCTGCACTTCAGGCCGCTCAAGCCGCAACGCTCCTTCGTCCCGCTCGGGCCGATGGACGCGTACCTGTTCGGGCTCTGCTTCTGCGACTACTGCATGCGCAGGGCCACCGACCTGGGGGTGAACGCCGAGGTCGCGCGCGACGAGTGCGCCAGGATCGTCGGTGGCGTGTTCGACGGCGACCCGCCCGCGCAGGGCGAGGTCACCAGGGCCGCGCTGACCGCGTACGCCGGGCCCGAGGTCGTCGCCTACGCCCGGGCCCGCTCCGAGACCGTCACCACGCTCGTCTCCGAGGTCGCCTCCGCCGTGGCCGGCGAGGGCTCGAAGCTGGTCTTCATCGACTCCACCGGGGCCGTGAAGGGCTACACCGACGGGCTGCCCTCGCCGGGGCTGGCGGCGCACGACGCGTGGCAGCTGGGCGTCGACCTGGTGGCGCTCGGCGACCTGGTGCCCGGCTTCGGCGTGCTCGCCTACGCCCGCGACGCCGCGCGGGTCGCCGACGACGTGGGCGCCTACCTGCGCTCCGTCGGCAAGGACCGGGAGGTGCGGGCCGTGCTGCGGCCCGGCCACCCCGACAGCGACTCCGCCGACCGGCTCGTCGCCAAGGCGCGCGGGGCCAAGGCCGCGGGCGCGCACGCCGTCGACTTCTACGCCTACGGTCTGGTGCCGTACCCGGTGCTCGACCGCATCCCCGCCGCCCTGGCCGAGGCTCCCTAGGCGCCTCCGGCCGAGGCCGGCCTGATCTAGGGGGTCACGCCGTCCAGCACCGCCGACACCACGTCGGCGGCGAAGCCGTCCGGCAGCGGCAGGCCCCTGAACACCGCCCTGACCCAGACCGCCCCGGCCAGCAGGTCCACCACGAGCATCGGGTCGATCCCGTCCCTCAGCTCGCCCCGGCGGGCCGCACGCTCGAAGATCTCCCGTTCCCGGACGAACCGGTCGGCGAAGAAGCGGCGTCCGTCGAGCTCCGGGTGATCGACGGCGGCGGCGAGCGCGGCGACCGCGATGTCCCTGGCCGGCGGCTCGGTGAGCAGCCGCCTGACGCCCTCGACCAGCTGGACCAGGTCGCCGCGGAGGCTGCCCGTGTCAGGCGGCTCGAAGCCCAGCACGTCCGCCTCCACCAGCGCCGCCCCGAGCAGCGCCGCCTTGGACGGCCACCACCGGTAGATCGTCGTCTTGTTGACGCCGGAACGCTCGGCGACCCCCTCCACGGTCAGTCCGTCGTACCCCTTCTCCGCGAGCAGTCGCAGCGTCGCATCGAAGATCTCCTGCTGTTTCCTCGGCGCCATGCGGTCATTTTCTCCCGGCGAGCGCCGTGACCAGCCCCAGGCCCAGGTAGACCACGCCGCTGAAGTGCCGCAGCGCCCTGGCCCGGCCGGCCAGCCTGCTGCCCAGCGCGCCCGCCGTGAACGCGTACACCAGGTCGAAGATCAGCCCCAGCACGAGCAGCGCGACGCCGAGCAGCAAGACCTGCAACGCCGGCGACCCCGCCGACGGACGGACGAACTGGGGCAGGAACGCCAGGAAGAACAACGTCACCTTGGGGTTCAGCACGTTCACCAGCACTCCTTCGAGGAACACCTTGCCGAGCGGCTGCGGAGGCGGAGCCTGCGCCGCGTCCCCGTTCTCCTTGCCGGTGAACGCCCGGATGCCCAGATAGACGAGGTAGGCCACGCCGGCCCACTTGACGATCGCGAACAGCGTCGCGGACTTCGTGATCAGGTACGAGAGCCCGGCGGCGGCGAGCCCGATGTGCACCAGCGTGCCGGCCTCCACCCCGAACGCGCTGGCGAGGCCGGCCCGCCTGCCCTGGGCGAGCCCTCTGGCCGCGATGTAGAAGTGGTTCGGCCCCGGGATGAGCACCAGGACCAGCGAGGCGCCCAGGAACAGGACGAACGTCGGTAGCGAGATCACAAATCGTCAGCCTATGTATGCATTGGTCCGTTCATATAGGCCAATCACGGGTGCTGTTCGTGGACCAATGGAAAGGTCGGTGGGGCATGGCATAGTGTCTGCCGTGAACGGTCTTCTCGTCGGGCGTACTGCTGAGCTGGCACGGCTCGTGCGCGTGCTCGAGTCGGCCGCGTCCGGCACGGCCGGGGTGGCGCTCGTCGGCGGCGACGCCGGCATCGGCAAGACCCGGCTGGTGACCGAGCTGGTCGGCGCGGCTCGCGAACGCGGCTTCAACGTGCTGGTGGGGCAGTGCGCGGAGCTGGGCGACACGCTGCCGTACCTGCCGCTCGCCGACGCGCTGCGTGGCGCCGAGCCCGCGGTGCGCGAGGCGGCGGCGGCCCATCCGATGCTCGGCCAACTCCTGCCCGGGATGGAGTCGGCGCCCTCCGCCGGGCTCACCCAGCAGCGGCTGTTCGGGTCCCTGCTGGGGCTGCTCGCCGAGATACAGCCCGTCCTGTTCGTGATCGAGGACATGCACTGGGCCGACCGGTCCACCCGCGACCTGCTGGTCTTCCTGAGCCGCATGGTGCAGGCCGAGCAGGTATGCGTGGCCGGCACGTACCGTACCGACGACCTGCACCGCCGCCACCCGCTGCGCTCGGTGCTCGCCGAGCTGAAGCGGCTGCCCGCGGTGACGGCGGTGGAGCTGGGGCCGCTGGATCTTGGCGAGATGGCAGATTATGTCGCGACCTTCGGCGATGTCGACGCCCAAGAGCTCGGCATGATCGTCACGCGCGCCGGCGGGAACCCCTTCTACGCCGAAGAGCTGTTCGCCGCCATGGCCGAGGGCGACAGCCTGCCCGACGGGCTGGCCAGCCTGCTCATGTCGCGCGTCGAAGTGCTGTCGGAGGCCGGCCAGCGCGTGCTGCGCGCCGCCGCCGTCGCCGGCCGCCGGGTCGAGGACGAACTGCTGCGCGAGGTGTCCGGGCTGCCCCTGGCCGAGTTCGAGGACGCGGTGCGGGAGATCGTCTCGCGCGGCCTGCTGCGCGTCGACGGGTACGGCTACGCCTTCCGGCACGCCCTCCTGCAGGAGGCCGTCTACACCGACCTGCTGCCCGGCGAGCGCACCAGGCTGCACGCCGACTTCGCCCGGCTGCTGACCTCACCGGCGGAGCTCGCCTACCACTACCTGGCGGGTCACGACCTCCTGGGGGCGCTGCGCGCCTCCGTCGAGGCCGGGCGGCTCGCCGAACGCCTCGGCGCCCCCGCCGAGGCGCACAGCCACTACGACCAGGCCCTCAGCCTGTGGGAGCGGGTCGACGACGCGGCCGCCCAGGTCGGCGAGTCGCGTACCGACCTCGCCTTCCGCAGCGCCGTCATGGCCGCCGACAGCGGCGACAACCACCGCGCGGTCACCCAGCTCCGCGCCCTGCCCCAGACCTCCGAGGTGAGCGAGCGCCTCGCCTACTACCTCATCGAACTCGACGACCAGGACGGCGCCATCGCCGCCGCGGAGCGCGCCGTGGAGGCGTCCGACGACCAGGCCGCCCTCGCCCGCGCCCTGGCCACCTACGCCCGCAGCATCGCCTGGAGCCCCCGGCATCGGGAAGGCGAGCAACTCGGCCGCCGCGCCCTCGACACCGCCCGAGCCGTGGGCGCGCGCGACGCCGAGGTGGGCGCCCTGCTCATCCTCGCCACCTACAAGGAGATCCAGGGCGACACGGGCGCCGCCCACGACCTCGTCGACACCGCCATGGCCGAAAGCAGCGGCGACCTGGCGATGGACCTGCGCGCCCGCTTCCACCACGCTCGCATCCACTACGAGCAGGGCCTGCTCGCCCAAGCCGCCGAGGTGGCCGACGAGGGCATCCAGATGGCCGTCGAAACCGGCCTCAAATGGAGCACCTACGGCACCGACCTGCGCTTCCTTCGCTTCCTCATCCACTATGTGGCGGGGGAGTGGGTCCAGGCGGAGGCCGTCGCGGCCGGTTTCGGCGCCCGCGTCGGCACGATCCACGAGGCGATCCTGTCGTCCTTCGCGCTGTTCATCGAGGTGGCCCGCGGCCTGCCGGCCGTGGAGAGCCGCCTGTCGTGGCTGCGCCCGTTCTGGTCCGACGAGCTCGCCCTCTACATGTCGCGCGGGCTCGCGGCGGAGCACGCCCTCTGGCAGGGCGACCCGGCCGGGGCACTCGACCACGTCCACGCCGCCCTGACCGCGCTGGGCCCTGGCGGCGCGGGCACCCTACGCGTCGCGGCCGCCGGCCTGTGGGCGCTCGCTGAGCTCGGAACGACCGAAGGCGCCGACGACCTGGCGGAGCGCGCCCGCTACGCGGTGTCATCCGGCCCGGTGGGCCAGCGCGGCCAGATGGGCCCGGAGGGCCAGGCGTGGGCGCTGCGGGTGGAGGCGGAGTGGCATCGCGTCCACGGCCGCCTCGACGTCGAGCTGTGCCGGAAGGTGGTGGAGGCCTTCGACTACGGCTTCGTCTACGAAACGGCCCGCGCCCGCTGGCGCCTCGCCGAGGCACTCCTGGCGTCCGGCGACCGCGCCTCGGCCCAGTCGGAGTGGAACCTGGCCCGCGAGGCGGCGGGCAAGCTCGGAGCCGCGCCCCTGGAGAAGGCCCTGGCGGACTTCGGCCGCCGCGCCCGCTTCACCGGCGGCCACGGCGACGGCGGCCTGACGGCCCGCGAACGGGAGGTGCTCCGCCTCGTCGCGGAAGGCCTCACCAACCGCGAGATCGCCGACCGGCTGTTCATCGCCCAGAAGACGGTCAGCGTCCACGTCTCAAACATCCTGGGCAAACTCGACGTCTCCACCCGAACCCAGGCAGCGGCCGCCGCCCGCCAACACGGCCTCCTCACCTGACAACTCAGGAACAGCAGCCGGGCTCGGGGGGCGCGAGGCGGCTCAGGGGACGTACGTGCCAGCGGCCAGATCTCTGACCACCTGAATGAGCTCAGCGGGGTCGAACGGCTTCGTCAGATAGGCGTCGACCCCGATGCGCCGTCCGCGCCTCTTGTCGTCATCCTGCGCCCGCGCGGTGATCAGCACCACCTTGATGTGGCGAGTCGCCTCATCGTTCCGCAGCCGCTCCGCCGTGACCCACCCGTCGAGGCACGGCATCATCACGTCCAGAGTGATGACGTCGGGGTTCACCTCGAGCACCCGATCGAGACAATCCTGCCCATCGGTGGCGGTGGCGACCTCGAAGCCCTCCAGGCTCAGGTTCACCGCGATCAACTGACGGATGACCTCGTCATCGTCCACGACCAGTACTCTGCCAAGAACGTCACCCACGGCCGCAAAGCTACCCGTAGCCGAGCGGTCACGTGCGGTTTTCGCAGGATGTGGCCAGGACTTTTTCGCTGTCCCGAGTAGTGGGCGGATGCTGGTAGCCTTATCACTCGTCGAGCCCCCTTAGCTCAGGGGATAGAGCACCGGCCTCCGGAGCCGGGTGCGCAGGTTCGAATCCTGCAGGGGGCACTCGATCTTGACCAGCGGTTTCGGCCGCTGACCAGGGCAAATATCGTAGAAGCGGGCGGGCCTCCAGTCTCACGGAGTCCCGCCCGTTCTCGTTGAAGCTCGCTGGTTGTGGGCCAGTTGTGGGCCAGCCATGGTCGGTCCGATCCATGCCTGAAGACAGCTGTTGGGCTGCTGTTGCCCATGAGCTGGACGAGGGGGTTGAGCGGGGGCAGCTGGAAGCGGTCGAACTCCTCGTCCCCTGTACATGGCCAGCTCATGGGCAGGAAGCCAAAGTTGCGATCCTCGGTCGCCCCGGAGGGCGACCGCCACCGAACGCGTTGCCGCGGAATGGGCCGACTACATGGTTGCGACCCTTGGTCGCCCCGGAGGGCGACCGCCACGGGAGACCTGCGGTGACGCAGGGCCGCTTCAGCTTGTTGCGACCCTCGGTCGCCCCCGGAGGGCGACCGCCACCCGGAGATGATCCGCCGCATCACGGCCGGGTTGCAGTTGCGACCCTCGGTCGCCCCGGAGGGCGACCGCCACTTGACCACCCTGTTGGGCGACGCCGTCACCGACAAGTTGCGACCCTCGGTCGCCCCGGAGGGCGACCGCCACCTCAACCCAGATTCGCGAGGTCCAAACCTCGGGAATGTTGCGACCCTCGGTCGCCCCGGAGGGCGACCGCCACCAGCGGTAAGGACAGTTTCGCCGACGCCCTGGTGGAGTTGCGACCCTCGGTCGCCCCGGAGGGGGACCGCCACCCGGCCGGCGCTTCTGCTCATCGGCTTGCGGTTGGTTGCGACCTTCGGTCGCCCCGGAGGGCGACCGCCACCCGCCTGTAGAGCCCACCCTCCCCGGGTGATGCGTTGCGACCCTCGGTCGCCCCGGAGGGCGACCGCCACCGTGCACATACAGCGTGGTTGCCAGGATGCCGGGGATGTTGCGACCCTCGGTCGCCCCGGAGGGCGACCGCCACCCCCGCGTTTGAATCCGTTCGGCAAGGTCTCGGTGATGTTGCGACCCTCGGTCGCCCCGGAGGGCGACCGCCACCGCGGCATCTCCTACCTGACCCCGTACGCGGCTGGGCAGTTGCGACCCTCGGTCGCCCCGGAGGGCGACCGCCACCTCACGGGCGCGAGCCTGCACGGCCGACCGGGCAAGTTGCGACCCTCGGTCGCCCCGGAGGGCGACCGCCACTGCGCCTCGGAGGAGTCGGCGTCAAGCTTCGCTTTGGGTTGCGACCCTCGGTCGCCCCGGAGGGCGACCGCCACGAGGGTGGACTGTCCGCCCACGGCCGTGGCCGCGGAGTTGCGACCCTCGGTCGCCCCGGAGGGCGACCGCCACCTCGAGTCCGCGATGCTCGATCAGGCGTCGGGGGAGTTGCGACCCTCGGTCGCCCCGGAGGGCGACCGCCACAGGGGGAGATCGGGGTCAACCCGGCCTACCCGTCGGCGTTGCGACCCTCGGTCGCCCCGGAGGGCGACCGCCACAGGATCTGCCCGTCGGTTTCGCTGGCGGGCAGGCCGTTGCGACCCTCGGTCGCCCCGGAGGGCGACCGCCACATGAGCATGGCCGCGAACTCATACATGCGCTTGGAGTTGCGACCCTCGGTCGCCCCGGAGGGCGACCGCCACCTGCACCGCCTGCCGGGTCGCCTTGTCGCCGTGGAGTTGCGACCCTCGGTCGCCCCGGAGGGCGACCGCCACGGCCTGCCATCGGGTCCGCGCTCATCCCGTCGTGGTTGCGACCCTCGGTCGCCCCGGAGGGCGACCGCCACATCACCGAGGGCGCGGGCCGCCTGCGTGCGGACAGGTTGCGACCCTCGGTCGCCCCGGAGGGCGACCGCCACCAGCCAGCCCTCGACCGGCAGCAGCACCCGCACCGACGTAGTTGCGACCCTCGGTCGCCCCGGAGGGCGACCGCCACCTGCTTCGCGGCTTGGACGTGCCGAGCGAGAACGTGTTGCGACCCTCGGTCGCCCCGGAGGGCGACCGCCACTGCTTCCGGTCGGCGACATCGCAGCATTCGCGGACGTTGCGACCCTCGGTCGCCCCGGAGGGCGACCGCCACAGCGGACCTTGCCCACGGACAGGACCCGGACCGGGAAGTTGCGACCCTCGGTCGCCCCGGAGGGCGACCGCCACGGCGTCTGAGCAGGCATTATGCCTTCACGGCGCCGATAGGAAGACTTGCGTATTCACTTATCAAGGAGCATTCGGGGTGATAACTCCTTAGGAACCTATCGCGTGTCGCGTGAGTGCTTCAGGTTCCGAACCGCACGCTCAGGCGGCCACTTGTCGATAGCGTCCATAGGCGTCACGCTATGCCAGGAGAACCCACTTTGAGCCCCGCCCGGAACTTCGTGCAGGTCCAAGGGCAGCCCGATTGAGGGCTGTGATCATGGTTGGTCTGAGGGATACAGAAGTGCAGAGTCGGGTCGGCCGCCTGAGCGGCTGGCCCCTGTCCAGCATGAAGTAATCGATGTTGTTGGCGGATATTTGGCGGAACGCGGCGAAACTGTCGGTGGTATCTCCTAAAGTTCAGCTCTCGCAGGGATTCTCCAAGTAAGGGGAGTGCGTGGCTGAACGCTTGTGGGCGCACAGTGCCCGGGACGGTGACAGGCTCCGCCATGATCTCGCCGATCATTTGCGGGGAACCGCGTGGCGTGCGGGTGCCTTTGGCGAGGCCTTCAACGCGGGGTCACTGGCTACTCATTGCGGTTTGTTGCACGATGTAGGAAAAGGATCATGCGAGTGGCAGCGGGGCCTGATCGTGGCGGAGGGGCACGGTGGGCGGGTGGGCGTCCCGCACAAGCATGCGGGTACCTGGCTGCTGGACAAGCAGGGCTTCGGCATCATGTCGGCCGTGGTGTTCGGTCATCACGGCGGATTGCCTGACTCCGTACGTCTCAAGCAGGAGCTGCGTTTCGCAGACGATGATCCGCTGGTCGCCGAGGCCGTCCAGCAAGTAGGGCAAATCGTGCCGGAGATTCATCCGCCGACGCAGATCGCGCTACCTCCCTGGCTGCCCGAGGCGTCGAATGACGACCCGTACGCGTTGGACCTCTTGGTTCGCATGGTCTACAGCGCTGTAGTAGATGCGGATTTTCTAGACACTGAGGAGCATTTCGCCGGCGCTGCGCGCCCCTTTCATCCGGTTTCTGCTGCTGATCTGGCCGAGCGTTTCGATCAGGGGCGTCAGGAGTTGCTCAAGAACAGGCCGAAGTCACCGATCGACGGGTTGCGTCAGGACGTCTACAGGCAGTGCCTGGAGGCCGCGCAGGGACCACGTGGTATTTATCGCATCCCAGCCCCCACAGGCTCGGGGAAGACCCTCGCGGCGGGCGGCTTCGCCGTGTGTCACGCCCAGCGGCATCGAATGAAGCGCGTCATCGTCGCCGTGCCGTTCATGTCGATCACCGAGCAGAACGCATCGGTCTATCGCGACCTTTTGGAAGTCGAGGGCGGGCATCCGGTGGTGCTGGAGCACCACAGCGGCATCGACCTGGATGACGGCACCGCCAACAGGAGGTGGCAACGGCTGGCCGCAGAGAATTGGGATGCACCCTTCGTGGTGACCACCACCATACGGTTGTTCGAGTCGCTGTTCTCTCACAAGCCCGCGGCGATGCGTCGCGTGCACCGGCTGGCAGGTTCGGTCATCGTCCTGGACGAGGTGCAGGCACTGCCGGACCGGTTGCTGATTCCGATCGTGTCGGCGCTGCGGAGTCTGACGCAGTGGTTCGGCGCGACGGTGGTGCTGGCCTCGGCAACTCAGCCGCCGTTCGAGCTGCTCAGCCCGCTGAGAGGGACACCGATCAGGGATGTGATTGCCGAGCCGAAGCCGCTGTACAAGGCGCTGAACCGGGTGCGTTACCGGTGGCTGCTGGATCCCAAGCCGACGATGGCGCAGATTGCCGAGCAGGCTGCGGCGGAGCCACAGGTCCTGCTGGTGGTCAACACCACCAGGGACGCCGCCCGGATGCATGAGCTTGTCGAAGGGCACCGCCCGGCGCTCCACCTGTCGACACGGATGGCAGCCGCCCACCGGCGCGACACCCTGGACGAGATCAGGCGGTGCCTTGCCGAAGAGGAGCCGATCGCGGTGGTGAGCACCCAGCTGGTCGAGGCAGGAGTAGACCTCGACTTCCCCGCCGGGTTTCGAGCGATTGCTTCCGCTGACTCTCTTCAGCAGGCCGCTGGGCGTGTCAACCGCAGCGGGCGTTTGCCGTATGGGCTGGTCACCATCTTCGACCCTGAGGACGGCAACAAGGCGGCCGACATGCTCTATGGCGCAGCGCTAGAAGCCACCCGTGCCAGGTTCGGCGCGCACTGCCCGCCGGACGATCTGGACGCGTTGCAGGCCTATTACAAGGCCAGGTTCGATTTCCACAACGTCGAGGCGGCCGGCTGGGAGATCCAGCAGGGGCGTCAAGCTCATGACTTCCCCCGCGTGGCCGAGCTGTTCCGCATGATCGACGAATGGACCGTTCCCGTGGCGGTGCGTTACGGCGACACCGAGAAGTTGGACCGGATCCTCACCCACCTGCGTGCCGGCCATCCGGGAGCAGGCGCCCAGCTGCGCGCCCTGCGTCCCTATCTGGCCACGCTGCCACGAGGTGCCGCGCGTAAGGCATTGGAAGAAGGACTAGCCACCGCTGTCGTCGGTGATCTCATCGAATGGCTCGGCGACTACCACCCGCATCGAGGTATCGACATGACCTCTCCCGACCCTCAGGAGCTGGTGTTTTGACCACCCGTCGCGTTCACCATCCGCCACCGCCGCTCGTCGTGGAGGTCGAGGCGCCATACGCCTGTTTCACCCGTCCGGAGTTCAAGACGGAGCGGATGAGCTACCCGGTCATGACGCCGTCGGCCGCCAAGGGCGTACTGGAGGCGATCTTCTGGAAGCCGGAGTTCAGCTACCAGATAGAGCGCATCGACGTTCTCGAGCCCATCCGATGGGCGTCATTCCGCCGCAACGAGGTCTCCTCCATGCTGACGCTGGCCTGGGTGCGCGAGGCCATGACCGACACCACCGTGCGGTTCGACGCCGAGGCCGACCGCGACCAGCGCAACATGGTGTGCCTGCGCAAGGTCGCCTACCGCATCCATGAGACGCCCAGACGCCAGGAAGTACGCAGAGGATGCCCTTCAGGTTCGCTCCTGTCGACATAGGAACGGCCACCCGCGCAGGATCGGCCGCCTCTACTCATCACGCTCGTCAGCGCGCTTTCCTGGGGACGAAGCCCGCCGTTCGACGTACTTGCACCAGGACTCGAACCTGGGACCTCTGCTTAGGAGTCAGACGCGCAATGGGAAACCATGGTGCCCCTGACCTGCGGTGACAGTAAGAGGGGCAGTCGTCCAGCGGCTTCTGGGAACAGATTGGGAATGGGAGGCGCCGAGAGTTGGGCCAAGGTGACGGTCTGGTGCGGTAAGTCACCTTCCGTGACTTATGTATAACTTATTTGGATCTTGTGGTCGATTCGGGCGGAAGTTACGCTTTGCCCGTTTGGCAACATGCTCCGGACCGCACGTGTCAGGAACCCGTGTTCGTGCCGGGTGGGGTGGAGCTTCGTCCGGCGTTGAATGACGCCCTGCGTGGTTCGGAGTGTGACGGCGTATGCGCCGCGTTGGGTCGTGCCTGCCTTTGGTCAAGCACAAGCATCGGATCGCGGTTGGCGCGTTGACGGTGTTGGTTCCGGGCTTGCTCCAGTTATCGGTGCTTCCGCAGACTGCGGCGATGGCGGTCTCGGTGACGGCTGCGTCATCGGCCGTGGACACCCCAGAGCAGATGGTCGGCTCGACGACCAATCTTCCGTCGCTGGTGGATTCTGCGGTCACGGGTGCGAAGGCGGGTATCCCTGGTCAGTCTCCTTCGTGGCCGAAGAAAGCGCTGAGCCCGGACGGGCGAACCTTCGATGGCAAGGGTCGAAGCTGGTCGCCGCCCGAGGGCCGGTCGCATTCAGAGCGCAAGGACAAGGCCGATGTGTACGATGCGGCCACAACTCGGGCGCAGCTGGTATCGGGCGGCGGATGTACGTTGGAGTGCGTCTCCACCTTCAACGCGTACCCTCAAGATCAAGCCCTGATCAGCACCTTGACGCCCCTGATGACCGCCAAGTCGCGCATCTCCGGTTGGCTCAACGGTGGCGTCGCTTTAGATTACTCCTTCACTTTGTACTGCGGTGACTTCACGACGACTCCTTGTGCAGAGTCGGGCTGGAGCCGGAAAGGAAGCTGGCAGACTCCGGCTGGGAAGCTTGAATGGGGTAAGAAATACTGCGTTAAGTTCGGCGCCCGGTACTACGACAACACGGAAAACTGGGAATTCAACTGCTTCACGACCGGTATCCGGCAGCCCGTCGTCACCTCCACGCTGGGAGCGCCTGGTCCCGACGGCCAGGAATTCGAGGCATTGTCCGGGAACTACACCACCACGGAAACGGATGCCCAGGTCGCCACGGTCGGTCCGGGGCTGTCGGTCACTCGTTGGTACAACAGCCTCGACCCGCGGCGAAGCGGCATCTTCGGGGCGGGCTGGAGTACGCGATGGGACATGCGGATCCAGCGCGAGATGAGCCTTGGCGTCGATTCTCTGCTGGTCACGTATCCGCAGGGGCAGGTGCTGCGTTTCATCGCCAAGGGCGGTGGAGGTTACCAGCCGCCGCCGGGCATGCACGCCACCCTGGCTGAGAATGCGGGTGGTGGCTGGCGGCTCATGGACAAGGCCTCCACCACGTATACCTTCGATGCGCAGGGTCGTCTGGTGAAGATCGTCGATGCTCGGGGGCGGGCTCAGGATCTCACCTACACCGGAACGAGCCTCACCAAGGTGACCGCCACGGGAGGCCGGTCGCTCACCTTTACCTGGTCCGGTGCGCACGTCGGGTCGGTGTCCACCGACCCGGTCGACGGCAGCCCGCTGACCTGGACGTACCACTACGAGGGCGAAAAGCTCGTCAAGGCTTGTTCACCAGCTGCTGCGCCGAACTGCACCACCTACGGCTACACCACGGGCTCGCAGTACAAGAACCGTGTGCTGGACACTGACCCGACGGGGTACTGGCGTCTGGGTGAGAGCGGGTCCGGGTCGGGCTGGTCCCAACCGGTAGAGTGCAGGTGGAATCCCGACGCGGCGGTCTGCCAGCCTCCGGCGACTGAGGCAGCCCGTGACCTGACTGGTACCTCGGGCACCGCCATCTACGACAACGTGACCACCCGTGGGCGCCCGTCACCGCTGTCCGGATCGGCCGATACCGCCATCGGTCTGGATGGCGAGATCGAGATGTCGAACTACGTCATCCTGCCGCGCAACGCTCTGGCGTCGCGGCATATGCGGATGTCCGTGGAGATGTGGTTCAAGACCACCGGCTCCGGCGTGCTCATCTCCGCCCGCGACACCCGTGAAAGCTATGGCTACTCGGGGGGTGCGCCTTCGGAGGAGCCGATCCCGTCTCTGCTGTACGTCGGCACTGACGGCAAGCTACGTGGGCAGCTCTACCGTGGTGCCACCCCAGCGAACGTCATGACCACCAGCGCTACCGTCAACGACGGCCAGTGGCATCACGTCGTGCTGACCGGCGACGGCCCCACGGAAACGATCTACCTCGACGGACAGCGAGCGGCCACCCGTACGGGCTCCCAGCCCAACCCGGAGACGTGGCTCGAATACGCCCGCATCGGCCAGGGACACTTCACCCAGGACTGGCCCGCAGCGCCCTCGCCCGGCCAGGCCGTGTACAGCACCTTCCTGTTCAAGGGAGAAATCGACGAGGTCGCCGTGTACGACAAGGCGCTCGACATCGACCAGGTCAACGATCACTACGCGGCACGAGGTCCGGCGCTCCACCTGCTGAACAAGATCACTTTGCCGTCCGGTCGAGTATGGGCGCAAAACACCTACGATGGCGCCACCGACCGCCTCAAGACCCACACCGACCAGCACGGCGGCACCTGGACCCTCACCGAGCCCGTTTACGACGGCACCACCGGCCTGTCCACGGTCACGATGACCGACCCGCAGACGAACACGCTCAAGTACTCCTACGACGCCTGGCGCGGCTACCGCCTGGCCGCCAAGATCGACCAGCTCGAGAAGAAGACCAGCTTCGCCTACGACACCGGCGGCTTCATCAGCCAGGTGACCGATCCGAACAACAACAGCGTCACCCTAGCCAACGACAGCCGCGGCAACACGCTGGCCACCACTACCTGCCGCGAGGCAGGCAAATGCCAGACGGTCCGTTCGGAGTACTACGTCAACAAGGACGATCCTTTTGACGCGCGCAACGACCGCCTGGTCAAGTCCCGGGACGCACGCTCATCCAGCGCCACCGACACCACGTACCTCACCACCATCGAGTACAACCAGTACGGCGAGCAGATCAAGCAGACAACACCCGCCACTCCCGACTTCCCCAGCGGCCGATCCACCGAAGTGGCCTACACCGACGGGACCGAGCCCGCAGTCGGAGGCGGAAGCACGCCGGCCGGTCTGACGAAGAGCAAGACCGACGCGCGCGGCAGCGTCTGGAACTACCGATACACCGCCACGGGTGACCTCGCCGAGCAGACCGATCCGACAGGGTTGGTGACCAAGCTGGAGTACGACCCCCTCGGCCGGGTCATCAACACGACACAGGTCTCGTCCGCACATCCCGACGGAGTCACAACGACATTCACCTACGACGCGCTCAGCCGCCCGCTGATGCTGACCGAGCCGGGGGTGAAAAACGAGATCTCGGGCGTCACCCACACCAAGCGGACGACCTTCGCCTACGACTCGGACGGCAACAAGCTCAGCGACACCATCGCTGACCTGACAGGTGGTGACGCTGCGCGGGCCACTGTGTACACGTATGACGTTCATGGTCAGGTGGAGACGGTCACCGACCCGGAGGGCGGCTTCGTCCGGCAGGACTGGAACCCGCTCGGCCTGCTCGCCCGCACGACCGATGCCCGCGGATCGATCGTGGAGTACGGCTACAGCAAGCGCGGTGAACTCGCCTCGCGCACGCTGAAGGCCTGGACTGGTAGCCCGGTCAATCCGCAGCCCGCCAAGGACGTGGTGCTGGAGTCCTTCTCCTACGACCCGGGCGGGCGACTGGCCGCGCAGGTCGATGCGATGGGACGCAAGACGTCCTACACGTACTTCAATGACAACCGGCTCGCCCAGAAGATCGGCGACGACGTCAAGCTGAACGGCTCCACCACGCCCGGGGACGTGACGCTTGAGGATCACACCTACGACGACGCAGGCAACGAGACCAAGCTGGTCACCGGCGGCGACACCAAGACGACGACCGAGTTCGAGTACGACGCCGCAGGCCGTCTGACCTCTCAGCTGTTCGACCCGACCAGCTTGAAGCGCAAGACGGCCTTCGTCTACGACGCCAACGGCAATACTCTCAAGACCACCCTGACCGGCGGCGATGGCACTCGCGCGGAGATCAAGGAGTACGCCTATAACAAGGCGAACCAGCCCACCAAGGAGACCGTCGAGAATGGTGCCGAGGACCTGGTCTCCACCACCGACTACGACGACCGTGGGCTGGTCACGGCTCGTACCGATCCGCGTGGCAACGTCACCGGTGCGAACAAGGCTGACTTCACCACCGCCCTGCGTTATGACCTGCTGGGCCGTCTGGTGGAGGCGACCGGGCCCGAGGTGAAGGTGGACAAGGCCGGTGCGGTAAACACAGGCCGGCCGACCGCCCGTTACGGCTATGACACGCTCGGCGCCAAGACGCACGCGACTGACGCCGAGGGCCGGACCCTCACGTCCACCTTCGACAAGGCCGGGCGTCTGACCGGCCAGAGCGCCCCCAGCTACACGCCTCCCGGTGGCACGGCCGTCATCCCGACGACCAGGAACGCCTACGACAAGGCGGGCCAGCTGATCTCCACCACCGACCCGCGCGGCTACGTCCGCACGTTCGACTACGACCAGCTCGGCCGCCAGGTCCGCGTCACCGACCCCGCCCCCGACGGTCAGACGCCGGGCCGCTGGATCACCGAGTATGACCTGGTCGGGGAGAAGCTCGCCGCGGTCGATCCGAACGGCGCGCGCGTGCAGGCCACGTTCGACGACCTGGGCCGTCAGGTCACCCAGACCGAGGTCGAGCGCAAGCCGGCTAGCGCGTCCTACACGACCACGATGACCTACAACGAGGCCGGCTACTTGACCAAGACGGTGGCACCCGGCCCCGGGAACAAGACGACCGACTACAAGGTCAACGCCGCGGGTGAGGTCACCTCGCAGACCGACCCGGCCACCAACAAGACGAGCATGGACTACGACCTGGCCGGACGGCTGGTCAAGACCACCGACGCACGCGGCAACGCCACCACCGCCGAATACGACCTGGCCGGACGCAAGATCGGCACCAAGGACCTGGACTCCACCGGCGCCACGGTCCGCTCCACCAGCGTCGGCTACGACCCGGCTAGCAACCCGACCAGCTCCACCTCGCCCGAAGGCCACGTCACCAAGCAGACCTTCGACGCGTTAGGCCGTGTCACGTCGCTGGTAGAGCCGGTCTCCGACAGCGAGTCGATCACCACCAGCTTCGGCTACGACGCCACCGGGGCCCGCACCCGGCTGACCGACGGACGTGGCAACGCCACCTGGACCAGCTACAACAGCCTCGGCCTGGTCGAGACGGTGACCGAGCCGTCCACCACCGCCCACCCGAACGCCGCCGACCGGACCTGGACCGCGGTCTACGACCAGGCGGGCAACGCGGTGGCCGAGCTCCAGCCCGGCGGTGTGCGCATCGATCGCACCTTCGACCACCTGGGACGTCTCACCAAGGAGAGCGGAGCCGGGGGAGGAGCGGCCAGCGCGGAACGGACCTTCGGCTACGACCTGGCCGGACACCAGACGGCCATCGGCGACCTGACCGTGGACTACAACGACCGCAGCCTCCCCCTGGCCATCACCCGCTCCTCGGCCCAGCAGACCGCCTACACCTACGACGAACTGGGCAACCCGACGCAGCGCGTGGATGCTGCCGGAACGTCCACGTTCACCTGGGACAACGCGGGCCGTCTGGCGACCGCCGCCGACCCGGTCACCGGCCGCAAGCTCACCTACGGCTACGACAAGGCCAACAACCTCGCCTCGCTGACGGCGGCCAAGGGCACGACCACCACCGACACTCAGATCTTCACCTACGACGCCGTCGACCGGCTGGAAACCCAGACTCTGCGCAAGGGCGGCAGCTCCGGCACCCAGCTCGCCAAGATCACCTACGGGTGGGACAAGGACGACAGCCTCACCAGCAAGACCACCGCAGGGACGGCCGGAGCGGGCACCAACACCTACACCTACGACCACGCCGGACGTCTGACCTCGTGGACCGCCCCTGGCGGCGCGACCACCACCTACGGCTGGGACGCGGCCGGCAACCGCACCAAGGCCGGCGACAAGACCTACACCTTCGACGAACGCAACCGCCTGACCTCCGGCGACGGCACCGACTACACCTACACCCCCCGCGGCACCCTGGCCACCGAGACCAAGAACGGCACCACCACCCAGCTCACCTTCGACGCCTTCGACCGCCTCATCGCCGACGGCGACAGCCTCTACAGCTACGACGCCCTCGACCGCGTCACCTCACGCATCAAGGGCGCCACCAAGCAGACCTTCGCCTACGCAGGCCTCGCCAACGACCTCGCGGCCATCAGCGACACCAGCGCCGGCATCCAGGCCAAATACGGACGGGACGCCTTCGGCGCCCTGCTCGGCCAGCAGGAAGGCACCAACCCCGCCCTGGCCACCATGACCGACCTGCACGGCGACCTCGTAGCCACCTACGACACCACCAACCTGGCCACCACCACCGCCTACGACCCGTTCGGCACCATCACCGCCCAAACCGGGGCCAAGGCCAACCTCGGCTACCAAGGCGAATACACCGACCCCGACACCGGCAAAGTCAACATGCACGCCCGCTGGTACCAACCAGGTACCGGCACCTTCACCACCCGCGACACCGCAACGTTGAATCCGAACCCGTCGGTCCAAGCCAACCGCTACACCTACGCCAACGCATCGCCTCTCAGCAATGTGGATCCGACCGGCCACGACACCGTCCCCAACTCCTGGAATAACGGAGGATCCGGCTGGGGGGACACCTCCGGCGGCTACTCCGGGGACATCTGCAGCGGTTACGTCGCCATCTGCGGAGGTGGCGGAGACGGCGGCCGCGTCATCGGAGGCGGGTTCGGCGGTGGCGGCGGCGGAATGGTTGGTTGCAGCGGTCCTGGTCTCGATATTTGCGGTGCCGCTGACTTTTCGGCTGTCGCCGAAACTGACCCTCAGTGGTACTTCGAAAACTTCATCCTGCCGCATCTTCCCGCTTTCGACGACGAAGAAGCGAAACGAATCGGTGTGATGTCGAATGGAATGAGGGCTCCGAAGGGCTTCTGGGGCATGAGTGCCGAAGAACGTATGGAATTCACGATGTTCGCCTCTTGGATAAACTTCATCAATCCTTCGATCTCGGAAGAGGAGTTGCTGGGTGTCGGAGCGCCTTCCGGAGGAGGGTTTGCGGGAGCTCCCGAGCGGTCGTACTACCACATATACAAGAAGCTCCTGCCGTATCAAGGAATTATCAGGAAGGCCGCAAAGGAGCATGGCGTCGACAGGAATGCTCTGCTGGCTGTTCTCATTTACGAGAACATGCACTTGGAGCCAACTACCGGCCTCGGGGCGAATCTTCTGGCCGAGGGTAGTCATTTTTCGAACAAGCTCTCCCTCGGCATGTCTCAGTTGGAGATATACCGAGCACAGGCTCTCTTGAAAAAGTACTATAAGAACGACAAAGCCCTTCAGGGTTACGCGAAGAGTGACCGTCTCACGGCAGACCTTTTAGTCAACAATCATGCGATGGCCATTCGTTTGGCCGCTGCGCGTCTGCGGGATGTGAAGGCTACGATTCGCATAACTGACAAACAAACTGGAAAGACTCGCCCGATCAACGACTGGGAGGCGACTCTGGCTTATTGCGGATGCTCTGGTAGCGGAGACAAGCAAAGGCGATTCCTTGAGGGGGGCGCCGCTCCCAACGAGAACACAGAAAAGCGGAGGAAGTTCATGCTCGGAGGCGAAGCATTTAAGATCGTTGACGAGTACTGGCGATGTGTCGCGGACGACTGCGACTGGTGATTCCGGCAGAGGGATTGGTTCGGATGCGAATGTATGGGTATAGCGGACGGCGAAAATTTGGTGTCGGCAATATCGCACTCCTGCTCGCTGTACTTCTCACGCTTACTGCTTGCCGGTCGGAACTCTTTCCTCGCGGGCTACGGGTCGATCCCAGTGCCATCCGGGATGTCCGTGGTATAGGAGAGGTGTTAGCTGAAGCCACCACCGAGGAATACTGGGATGGGCTCACCACAATAACGGAAACCCTGGTGGTAAAGGTGGATGCTGGTAATGCTGAGGGGCAGCTTGCAAGAGCGGGCGATCTTCTCGGCACGCGGGGGTGGACGGTGGTTGCGCAACGATTGCCCGCGTGGATGCAGATGGAGTCGAACAAGTGGGAAGCCACGCAACTATCGCTCAGTAGTGTAGATTTTGTTCTCGAGTCCAGCGGGCTGGACTTGAAAAAGAAGAAAGCCATCGCCGAGGCGACGGCGCAGGCGAGGCCGGAAGCGCTTGTCGTCCTCGACGTGTACCGCACAGGCGAATGAGCGGACTAATGTAGCGATCTTTTGTTGCTGATTTCTGTAGGTTTCTGTCAAGTTTCACGACGTCCGGGGAAGTCGAGCTTGGGCAGCGCTACCGATCTCCTGCCGCACGCGCCGCCATCGCGGGGTTTCCGGCACGCTCACGGGCCGGCTGCTTACACATGATGGCCAGCCCTACGTACCGGTTCGACGTTCAGGCGTTGAACGCGCGCACCGGCGACTTCGCGACTCCTGACACCTTCGCCGGGGGCCACTGGAGCGACAGCTATACTTTCGCGGGACTCGCCACCCAGGACATCAAGATCTGGTACAGGCCGCCGAACGGCTGGTACGGCGGTGGTTCCGACTTCGACTCGGCCACTCCGTACCGGGTGACCGCAGGAGAAACACCAGACCCTCGATCTGGTTCTCCCGTCGACCCAATAGCACCAGGAACGCGGGTGAGGGTCGCATGGATCAAGGCCCTCACCCGCCCACACGACCCTCTGCACCCTTGAACGTCCGTGTCCCGGGCTCGTGACCAAGCGATTCAGAGCGCCCGGACCACTGCAAGCCGAGAACAATCCCCCCGCAAGGCGCCGCCCTTCGCGTCGGAGCGTGTCCAATCGACTGGTTCTCGGCGGCACCGCTCACGCGGCGGCCGCCATGCTGACGCTCACCTCCACCGGCCCCGCCTCGGGGAGTTCCAGCGCTCACCGTGGCCGTCATTCCACTCAGGAGCAGCCAGAACCCCCAGCGGATGAGGCGATACTTCTGCCCGACGATGCGGCTGACCCGGTAGAGCTGATCAGCGACTCGCTGGCCTCGCTTGCCTGCCGTTGGTCTGCAGCGGTTTGGGTGAGGGCTCGCACGATCTTGTGGAACACGCGGAACCTCCTGGCCGGGGGCGATCACAACGCAGAGCATTCCACTACCGCCGCGGGTTGAAGCCCATGATGCGCTTCGCGCCCGCTGTAAACCACGTCAACAGGAGGCTCTCTGCATGATCGTGGGCCACGTGTGGGCCATCCATGGCCTTGATCGAGTGACATCTCTGCATTGTGCCTGGTCAGAAAGATGTCTGCGAGCGAACATACAATCCTCTCCGGAGCCGGGTGCGCAGGTTCGAATCCTGCAGGGGGCACTCGCGATCTACATAGCAAAACACCTTACGACCTGCGGAAACGCGGGTCGTTTGTGTTTCCGGCGTGTGCCACCGACTGCCACTGACGGCAAGCGGATGCCCATGATCACGTACCACCCGCGTACTGATCAACGAGACAGGGCCAGCCGTACGGCTGGCCCTGTGGATCACAATCTTGGCGGATCCGTGCTGACCAGATCACCGCGATGGTCGGTTTGACGGTCAGTCGCTCGCCGTCTACCTCATCAGGTCCAGCAGAAAGAGGGCGTTCGATGCGGTGACATCGTCGGGATCGAGGCTCAAGGCGTGTTCCACACTAGGGCGAAGCTCCTGCCACTTGAGGTAGAGGACGACCTTCATTGCTTCCGAACGGATCTTTGGTCCTGGGTCTCGAACGGCGGCCTCGACCACCTCAACAGTTCGCGTGTCCGGGTCTCGCGGGCCGGTCACGGCGAGGCGCCGAAGTTCCTGCTTGGCCTGCGCCGCGCCAAGCGCATCCAGGTGGCCGAGTGCGGACAGTACGTCGCCATAGGCTTTGCACTCCCAACCCGCCCGGATCACCGCCTCCGTCCTCTCAATCGAGTCGCCCCACAATTCGACATGGCTCACTGCGATGATCGTGTCCAGGGTCAGTCGAACGAATGCCTTATCGGGGGTCTGCCAGTCGCACGCTGCGCGGTCGCCATCGTCATACCACTCGGGCAGCTGAAGCGGCTTCCATCCTTGTTCAACGGCGAATACGACAAACGGGTGTTTGGGTGCAACGCGGCACCATCCCCCGTCCGCATCCCATTCGACCTCGCTGTCTTCGTCAAGCGGAGCCGCAAAGGCCAGGCGTCGGGTCGGCATGGGGGAGACGCTATAGGTTGGACAAGACCTAAAGGGATCCGTGCGGCTTCGAACGGTTGTTGACGGGCATCTGCCGACAGGACCTATCCCGTAGGTCAGGTGACAGGGTCGCGTAGCCAGATTCGGATCGAGGCGACGTCGACGGTGCCCTGTACTACATCGGTAGATCTTTGAGTCGTTCACCTGCGTGACCGTGGGTGTATCGGTGATGGAAGGGAGCGAAGCGGCTCTCCAACTGGTCGTCGGAGCGAATCGCCAGATAGGCGTCGCACCATCAGCACCGGAATCTCCTCCCGGTCCGGGTGCGAGACCGGCGGGTGGGAGCGCCGGAACTTCTCCACGATCATCGACTTGCCGTTGTTGGTCGGCCCGATCACCAGCAGGTTCGGCATCCGTTGTTTGGCCGGCCAGTCCAGCAACGTGTGCAGAGCCCTGGCCCGCCGCCTGCCTGAGGCGTCCATCAGCTCCAGATCGTGGTGTGCGTCGGCCCAGTCATCGCCCACGAACACTCGCAAGGTCTCTCCCGTCTCCGTTGCCACGGTCGGCGGCCTGCGGGAGAACCATCAGCGACCTAATGAAGCAGTGCTCACGCCGTATGCGGGCGGGAACGACATCCCATCAGCGATCAACTCTCCCGGCCCACCGGTAGGGGGCACAATCTTTCATCAGGACTCAACGTCCAGGAACCCAAAGTGCTCACCTGTCGGCAGCCACTACCCACCACGGAGTCTGCCGGATGGCTTACTCCAGAACTCATGAGGAGCCCGGCCACGCGTTAGGAACCGTCGAGGCTTGACAGCCCGTTGACCGCGATCTCGATCCCCCGCCGTCCGGCGGCCAGGACGTCCTCGTTCGAGCCGCCTTGTTGCTGGGCGATGAGCCCAGCCACCGTCAGCGCGCCCATGAAGCTCCCGACCGCCGCTCCGGCCGACACGGGATCCAGCTCGGGATAGACCTCGCACAGGGCCTCGGTCAGCATGGGCTGCGCCTCCATCATGAGTGCCAGCCCGCGGGCCCGCAGCGCGGGCTCGGCGAACATCAGCCTGGCCCGCAGCGGCGACAGCGCGAAGTTCAATTCGTCGTCCTCGGCCATGCTGCGCACCAGGGCCTCGAACATCCGGCTCAGCAGATCCCCCAGGGGCTCTCCCGGTTTCCGCCCGGCGATCACGTCGAGCATGGCCTGCCCGCGATCCTCGGCGTGCAGGAAGAGCACATCCTCCTTGCTCGCGAAGTACGCGAAGAAGGTCCGGGGCGCCACGTCGGCCGCCGCAGCGATCTCGGCGACGGTGGTCTGCTCGTAGCCTCGCTCGCTGAACAAGCGCACCGCGGCCTCCAGCAGCGCACGGCGGGTGCGGACCTTCTTGCGTTCGCGATGACCTTCCACGTCGCCATCCTACCGCACGCCATGCATTTATACATATATTGCAATTTCGCAGTCTATGCGCTTTTCTGGAGGGTATGGAAACCCTCGAGAGGCTGCCAGTCGAACGGGAGGACCCGTTCCAGCCGCCTGCTGTCCTGAAAGAGCTCCACGGACCACTGCACTCGATGATCTACGCCGACGGGCGGCCCGGCTGGCTGGTCACCGGTTACGCCGAGGCCCGCGCGGTGCTCGACGACTCGCGCTTCAGCAACACCTCGCAGGGCGCCGCGCCGCCGATCAAGGAGTTGGCGCCGCCCGAGGGGCTGGCAGATCTGGTGATCCCGCCGGGCTTCTTCATCGCGATGGACGACCCTGAGCACTCCCGATATCGCAGGCTGCTGACCGGGCACTTCAGCATGCGGAAGATGCGCCGGCTGGAGCCCAGGATTCAGGAGGTCATCGACGGTCAGCTCGATGAGATGGCCCGCGCAGGTACTCCCGCAGACCTGGTCAAGGCGTTCGCGCTGCCGATCCCGTCGCTGGTGATCTGCGAGCTGCTCGGCGTGCCGTACGACGAGCGTTCGCGCTTCCAGGACACCACCGCGCAGGCGGTGAACCTCGACAACTCCATCGAGCAGCGGGGCGCCGCAGGCGCGGAGCTGATGGGCTACCTCTCCGAGCTGGTCGGGCGCAAGCGAGCCGAGCCCAGCGAGGACCTGCTCAGCGAACTGGTCGCCAGCGGCCAGCTCAACCACGAGGAGCTCACCGGGGTGGCCACGTTGCTGCTGACCGCCGGGCACGAGACGACCGCGAACATGCTGAGCCTGGGCACGTTCCTGCTACTGTGCCGCCCCGAGCAGGCGGACCTCGTACGCGCGGATCCCAGCGTCGCCGAGACCGCGGTCGAGGAACTGATGCGCTATCTCAGCATCACGCACATCGGCCCGATCCGGGTCGCCAGGGCCGACGTGCCCCTCGCCGGACGGACGATCAAAGCCGGTGAGACCGTGACGATCTCCCTCCCGGCCGTCAACCGCGACGCGACCCGCTTCCCGGACCCCGACCGCTTCGACGTCACCCGCCAGGCCGGCCAGCAACTGGGCTTCAGCCACGGCATCCACCAGTGCCTGGGCCAGCAGCTGGCCCGGCTGGAGATGCGGCTGGCCTATCCGGCGCTGCTGCGCCGCTTCCCCGGACTGCGACTGGCCGTACCCGCGAAGGACGTGCCGCTGCGCCCCCGCGCCACCATCTACGGCGTGGCCGGCCTGCCGGTCACCTGGTAGCGCGCCCACGGGCACCGCAGCTCGCCGTTCCGCGACCTGTACCGACCGAGCGTGGCCTCCGCCTGGCCGAGGCCGCGCTCGAAGTCGCCCATCAGCTTCGGGTCGATCCCCGAGTAACCCCAGTCGGGCGGCTGTGAGACCGCCGGCGGAGTCAGAGAGGGAGGCGCCGGGGTCGTGTCGGCGTGAGCTGGAGGATGTACCGGTGGTTGTTCGGGAGACGGCTGGGGAACCGGCGAAGGCGTCGTCATGGCGGGTCTCCGGCATGTTCGACAACAGCCGGATCCTCCCACAACCCAAAACCCCCGGCCAGAGGCGCAGAACGTAACAGCATGCTCATCCTCGGCTTCTGAAACGCCCAGACACCAGGAGGTACGGAGAAGACGCTCTGCGGGTTCACTCCCGTCGAGAATAGAGACGCCACCCGTGTAGGGTCGGCCGGCCGGGCTGGAGGCGTGACCGCACGCTTGATGCGACGCCGCGCCTGCTCCTAGAGCCTGTACGGAGTTGAGATCAGAGGGATTGTCTGCGCTCCGGTTCGCGATCCTGATAGGCCTTGGCCATGGCGCGTGGAGACCTCACCGACGAGGAATGGTCCTTGATCGAGCCTCACCTGCCGCTGGGTGAGCGAGGCCCGATCCCGGACCTGCGGCAGCAGTTCAACGCCGTGATGTGGCGGTTTCGCACCGGCAGCCCATGGCGGGACCTGCCGGCCGAGTACGGGCCATGGTCCACCGCCTACGACCGGTTCCGCTCGTGGGCGGTGAGCGGCGTGTTCGAGCAGCTGATGCAGGCGATGATCGCCGAGGCCGCGGCACGTGGACAGGCCGGCCTGGAGGTGGTCAGCGTGGACTCCACTACGGCCCGCGCCAACCACCACGCCGCCGGGATGATGGTGGACGGCGAGCTGGCCACAGCGCTGGAATAAGCCGTCGAGCAGGAAAGGGGGCTGCGCCAAAGGGACAAAACCTCCGCGATGGCGATCCAGGCGACGACGGAGAGGGGAACGACCGCCGGCGGATACGACGCCGGCACAGGTTCCGGCTGAAGGTGGCCCGGCTGGGCCGTTCGCGGGGCGGGCTGACCAGCAAGGTGCATCTGTCGGCCGACCGTCGCTGCCGTCCGCTGTCCTTCGTCCTCACTCCCGGCCAAGCCGGCGACAGCCCGCAGTTTCGCGCCGTGCTGGAGCGCATCAAGGTCCGCCTGCCTGTCGGACGTCCGCGCACCCGCCCGGGCGCGGTCGCCGCCGACAAGGCGTACTCCTCCCGCAGCAACCACGCCTACCTGCGCCGGCGCCGGATCAAGGCGGTCATCCCCGAGAAGAGCGACCAAGCGGCCAACCGCAAGAAGCGCGGCTCCCGCGGCGGCCGACCGGTCCGTCATGATCCTGACCTCTACAAGCAGCGCAACACAGTGGAACGGTGCATCAATCGGATCAAGGAGTGGCGTGGGCTGGCCTTCCGGTTCGACAAGACGCCCGACAGCTATCTGGCTGGCCTGCACCAACGCGGGGCCATCTTGTGGATCCGCAGCCTCCGACCGGCCTAGAGATCCGAACTCCGTACAGGCTCTAGAGGCGCGTGTACCTACCGCGTCGCGCAGCCATTGAGACATGCTGCTGCCCGGGTCCCTCGTGCTGACCATACCGACTGGAGGATGTGCTGGCGTCTGGCAGCGATTTTCAGATCCCGCGTCGTAACCCCTCGCAACGTAGGGGTCTCTCGCTGGGATGGGAGGCCTCGGTTGAGGCGGCGATCACTGTTCCAAAGTGTCCGCGTCCTGTTGTCTTTCTTGGGGGTTCGGTTGGTTCGAGGGACGTTGGTCGGTGTCGGTGTCGTTCTTTGGGCCGTGGGTTTTGTCCGAGGTTTGGCCTGGCGGTTCTTTGGTTTGTCCTGGAGGGGTGGCCTTGTGGGGGGTGTCGGGCGGGGAGACGGTCGGGCTGGATGAGGAGCCGATCGTGGGCGGGTTCGAGTAACGGCGGTGTGTTGGGAGGGGAGTGATGGTGGGCGGGTGTGTGGGCGCGGTGGTGTGTGTGCTGGTGGTCGGTTGGGTGCGTGTGTTTCGCGGAGTTCTGGTGGAGGTCGGTCGAGGCGTCGTTGCTGATCGCGTGGTTGGAGGCGGCGCGACCGGCGATGTGGTGGCAGCTGCTGCGATGGTTCGGGGTGTTGGCGTGACAGACGAGGGCACGCGGTGGAGGTCGGCCGCGGCTGGGCGAGGGGTTGCGGTGTCGTCTGGGTCGTCGATCTCGTCCAGGGTGGTGGAGATGCCGGGGATGCCGATCAGGGTGATCGCGAAACCCAGGAGCAGGATGCCGGTTAGGACTGCGGCGATCTTTGCTGCCTGAGTTCGGCGGCCCGCGTGGTCCGGGGCAGTTGGGGGCTGCTGCGGTGTCACGTTCGCACGGGCTGCGTCGATGTCATGGCCAACCTCCGCATTTTTGGGGCAAATCGGATTGATCTAGACATGGACGCTGGAAGCCCGTCAAGACTCCCTGGCAAGGGTGTCGAACGTGCGTTTCCGTAGCGGGAGGGCGTCCTGACCTGGGGTGCCAACTCCTGTCGTATCGGTATGGCGGTCCGCCAACTGTGATCTGACCGTTATGTCATCTGGCGCTGACTTGACTGTGTCGACTCTTGGTGCGATGCCATCGCGAATAGCCCCGTTTAGGGCAGGTATGGCCAAGCCGGCTTGGCTGCAGCGCTGTTGCTCGCTCGTTGTCATCCGGGTCGGAGGGGTGCGGCATTTCCGCCATCTTCAAGCGGAGGCGGAGCCCTCCTGGTGCGTTTGTGCAGGTCAGGCGATGTCTGTCGATCCGCCTGGCGGTGGGGCCGGTTTGCTGTGAGTTTGCTGGGAGTCCGATCGCATGGCTGTCGTCGTTGACTGATCGCGACCTGGACTGTTTACACACAGTCACCTTGACGGTTTGTCGGCTGGGGCTGTGTCCGTCGAGTGGATCTTCCCAGCAGGAGGTGCTTGTCGGTCGTATTAGAGCGCTTGTTCGGAAGTTCCGGTAAGTCACGTTCCGTGTTTATTGACCTGATGTGTCGTTTTGTGGCGTGATTCGGGTGTTTTGCTCTGCGGAGCTTTAGGTGCTCTTTATGTGCGGCCTTCGCGGTCGTGCGGAAGTGGAGTGTCTGGTGTCGCTGTTATCCCCCAAGCGGCTTCCCGAGCCGGGGTACCGCCGCCGCCGTCACGGCCGGTTACGGCGGCATGTTGCCGTCGTCGTCGCGTTCGTGCTCCTGGCCTCCTTGGCCCCGCCGGCGCCGGTGCTGGCGCAGTCGTCCGCGGCCACCCCTGGTGAGCCTGTGTTGTTCTTTCGGGCGGCCTCCTGGCTGACCGGCCAGGTGGCCGGGTGGTTCGCCGAGGATCCCAAGGGCGAGATGCGCCCCAGCAACCAGAAGATCACCCTGCCGGGCCGCAACACCAGCCCGGCCGAGCAGCGGCGCGTAGCCGCGCCGCCGGGCAAACGGGTCAAGGAACTGCCGGGCAAGGCCTCCCGGTTCACCACCGTGTATGAGCTGGAAGACGGCCGACGGCAGGCTGAGGTGTCCTCGCGTCCGGTCCGCTACCGGAGCGGGAACGGCCCCTGGCAGCCGATCGACACCAGGATCGAAGGACTGACCGACGACGGCTTCACGCACGGCAACGACAAGACCGGCTTCTCCACCCGTTTCGGCGGCAAGAGCGACAAGCTGGTGCGGGTCAAGACCGGCGAGCAGCAGCTCACCCTGGGCGTGCCGGGCGAGGTCCGGCAGATCACGCCGAAGGTCGAGGGGTCCACGGTCACCTATCCCGGCGTGTGGGACGGCGTCGACCTGGTCTACCGGCTCACTTCGGAGGGGGTGAAGGAATACCTTGTGCTGACCGGGCCGCCGGCCGCGGGCGCGTCGTATGCGTTCACCGTCAAGACCGGCGGGATGCGGGCACAGGCGCGGCCGGACGGGGCGATCGCGTTCCTGGGGCCGGACGGCACGGCGGCGTTCACGATCCCCAAGCCGTTCATGATCGACTCGGAGAAGGACGCCACCTCGCCGTACGGATGGCGCTCCTCGGAAGCGGTCCGACAGGAGGTCAGCCAGCAGGGCAGCGAGGCGACGATCACACTCACCCCGGACGCGGGCTGGCTGGCCGCGCCGGAGCGCAAGTGGCCGGTGGTCATCGACCCGACGATCCGGCTACAGCCGGACTGGTTCTGGTCGGAGGACACCTACGTCAACTCGGCGGCGCCGAACGCCAACTACGCCGACGGATGGCGGCTGCCGGTAGGCAAGACCAGCGCGGGCGCGATCAACCGGTCGCTGATCAACATTCCGGTGCTGGGCGAGCTGCCGGATGAGAATGTGCAGGTCGATCAGGCGCGGTTCGAGGTGTACTTCGACCAGGCGCTGGGTGAGACCGGGCCGGTAACGATCGGCGCGCACGAGATCACCTCCGACTGGTCGATTTTCGACGTGTCCTGGGGCTCCCAGCCGTCCTTCAACGCCACCCCGGCCTCGACGGTGACCCGGCAGCCGGGCGAATTGTCGCGCTGGCACTCCTTCGACGTCACCCAGGTGGTGCAGGGCTGGCTGGGCCAGGAGGTCATGTCGTATGGGCTGATGCTGAAGGCGGCCGACGAGTCGGCGACCGCCAAGGTGGGCGGCCCAGTGTACGAGGCGGCCACGGAAAGCGTCTACGGCGGCGACGGCAACGCGGGCGAAACGGTCAACACGCCGAAGCTGGTGGTCACCTATGGCCTGCCAAGCGTGACGCTCAAGCCGGTCACTACCGCCACCTCGGTGGGCGCTTCCCTGTCGTGGACCGCCTATGAGGACCCCACCCCGCAGGACGCCTCCGACGACCTTGTGGGCTACGAGCTGCACCGTACCTGCCCGTCGGGGTGCGAACTCCCCGGAGGCGTGACGCCCCAGACGGGGGGTAGGTCGCTGGTGACCACGCTGCCGCCCGACGTCACCTCCCACACCGACACCGCCAGCGGCGGCGACCCCGAAGCGGTAGCCGACAGCCAGTACATTCACGAGATCACCTACTGGGTGGTGGCGGTGCTGGCCAACGGCGAACACTCGCCATCGCAGGAACTGACCGTGGTCGCGCCCCGGCCGGGACAGATCGCCACCACGCTGTACGCCGACGCCGACACCATGCTGTCCTCGGGCGAGCCCGTGGTCGGACACGACCAGGCGCGACTACCGGTCGGCAACACCACCAGCGCCCTGGGCAACACCCGCGCCGTGATGTCGTTCAGCAAGTTCGCCGACGCCATACCGGCCGATGCCGACATCAGCGAGGCCACCCTGTCGATGTGGGGCGCCTCGGCCACCGGCTCCGGCACCACGTTGGACGCACACCAGCTGACCACCGCTTTCACCGAGGGGGCCACCTGGACCAGCCCGTGGACGACGGCGGGCGGCGACTTCGCCACTCCGGCGCTCGGCAGCGCGCCCGCAGGCAACGCCGCGCCGGGTTGGCGGCGCTTGGCGGTCACCGACGCGGCCAAGGCATGGGTCACCGCCCCTGCCACCAACAAGGGGCTGCTGGTGAAGGTGGCCAACGAGGCCGGCACCGCCAAGCAGGCAGTCTCCTTCCTGTCCAGCGAGGCCGAAGAGCCGGTCCTGCGTCCACGGCTGCGCGTCGTCTACCGGGAGAAGGCCACCGGAGCGTCGACGTTCTACGTGCCGGGCACGCCGGAGCGGCTGGACTCGGGCGCCACGACCGAGTTGCCGGTGGTGGTCACCAACACCACGAACGAAACCTGGCCGGCCACCACCACGGCGGTCTCCTACCACTGGAAGCTCCCCGACGGCACCGACATCTCCACCCCCGACAACCAGCGCAAGACCACGCTGGGCGCGCCCCTGGCCCCGGGTGAGACGACGGCCGTCACCGTCTCCGTCAAGGCGCCGACCGTGACCGGCCCGGGTACCAACCTGGCCGAGGGCGCTCAGGTGGTGTGGGACGTCCAAGACACCACCACCAACAACTGGAAGTCGGCCACTCACCACCTGCCGGAGCTGCCGCAGCAGATCCGCGTCGACTCCCCGACCAGCGACCTGCTGGGGCTGGAGAAGTTCTACACCTACACCGGCAAGAACACCGGCGCCGGCAGCACCGCGCTGGTCAACCCCTACGCCGGCAACGTCGTCTGGAACTACAACGCCTTCTCCAACCCTTCCCGCGGGCCGCAGACGTTCGCCCGGATGACCTACAACTCCCTGGACACCTCAACAGCCTCACTCGGCTACGGCTGGTCACTGCAAACCAGCACGCTGTCCAAACTGGGCTCGCAACTGCAGTTCCACCCACCCGGCAAAAACTGGCCATCGCAGGTCAGGCTGACCGACGGCGACGGCACCACCCACGTGTGGACGCTCCCCGAAGGGATCGACCCGAACACCTGCACCCCCTCCAAGTGCGGCTACAAGAACCCGCGCGGCGTGCACCTGTACCTGCAGCGCGTCCCCGACGACCGCTACCCCGACTACCCCACCGACGACCCCCAGCGGCAGTGGGTGTTCACCAAGCCCGACCGCACCCAGTTCTTCTTCGACGACGAGGGCTTCCAGTCCGCGATCGTCGACAAGAACGGCAACACCATGTCGTTCACCTATGAGCGGCGCAGGTCGAACAACAAGCCGACCAAGTTCCTGCAGTACATCACCGACGCCACCGGCCGCCGCACCCTGACCTTCGACTACTACGCCAAAGGCCAGAACTACACCTACATCAACGACACGACCTGGCAGCCGGTCGAGGGCACCAAGCTGACCAACCCGCACATCATCGACAACGTCGAGTCGATCACCGACATCGCCGGTCGGAAGGTGACCTTCGCCTACACCGACAAGGGCCTGATGGCCAGGATGGTCGACGGCGCCGGCGACGACGAGGCGAAGACGTTCGCCTTCCAATACGACGCCACCCAGGGCAACAAGAACGTCAAACTCGTCAAGGTCATCGACCCTCGCTCCCACACGGAAACCCCGCAGGGCTCGCAGAAGTACTCCACCAAGCTGGACTACTACGACGCCACCGAAGACCCGGAGGACCTGTGGAAAGTCCAGACCCTGACCGACCGTCTGGGGCAAGACACCGGCTTCTCCTATGAGGATCCGGACGGTCCGGGCGACGCGGTCGTTCACGCCACGGTGACCGACCCGCTGCAGCACCAGACCCGTTACGTGCTGGACGCCTACGGTCGCCCCGACGAGATCACGAACGCCAACGGTGAGATCACCGATCTGGAGTGGAACGCCGACCACAATGTCACCGCGCTGATCGAGAAAGGCCGTCCCGACCGCACCACGGAATACGCCACCACGACGTGGAAGTACGACCCGCTGACCGGCTACCCGCTGGAGATCAGGGACGCCGAGGCCAACAAGAACGACACCCCGGCGACGACGCTGGACTACGCGTTCGGCTTGGGCGGCTACATCGCCGACCTGGATACCAAGACGTCACCAAAGGGACACACGTGGGACTTCGACTACGACGTCAACGGCAACCTGCTTAAGGTCACCGACCCGCTCGGCGTCGAATCATCCACGGCCGGCGACTACACCACCTCGTACGAGTACGACCCGTTCGGCCAACTAACCAAAGCCACCGACGCCAAGGGCAACCTCACCAGCTTCAGCGACTATCACCCCTCCGGTTACCCGGAGAAGATCACTGACGCCAAGATGAACGTCACCTCCACCGCCTACGACGTACGCGGCAACGTCCTGTCGGTCACTGACGCGCTGGGTAAGAAGACGACCCAGACCTACGACATCTTCAAACGGCCGCTGGAGTCGAAGGTCCCCAAGGACCAGAACGCCTCTCCGCCGGTGTTCATCGTCACCCCGGCACCGGTCTACGACCGCAACGACAACATCACCAAGACCACCGCGCCCAACGGCGCCGTGGCCACCGCCGAGTACGATGCGGCCGACCAGCTGAAAGCGTCGATCCTGCCCAAGGACACCGAAGGCGGGCCGGAGCGCAAGGCCTCCTTCACCTGGGACGCGGCCGGCAACCTGGAAACCCAGACCGAGCCCAAGGGCAACCTGGCCGGTGCGAACCCGGCCGACTTCACCACCACCTACCTCTATGACAAGATCTACCAGCTGACCGGCGTCCTCAACGCCAAACAGCACAAGATCACCTACGAGTACGACAACGTCGGCAACACCGTCAAGGTCGTCGACCCGCGCAAGAACGCCACCGCCGACGCCGCCGACTACACCGCCTTCTACACCTACGACCTCAACCATCAGGTCAAGCGCGTCAAGGATGCCGCCGGCTACGAAACGGCCACCGACTACGACCTTGACGGGTTAGTCGTCGCCCAGACCGATCAGGAGGGCAACAAGTCCCTCACCACCTACAACAAGCGCGGCGACGTCACCGAAACCAAGGTCCCGCATTCGGAGACCGACGGCACGATCAAGTACGTCACCACCCAGTTCACATACGACCAGGTCGGTAACAAGATCAAGACCGTCACCCCACGCGGTGTGGAACGGGGTGGTGACCTGGTCGACTTCGTTCAGGAAACCAAGTACGACGAGCTGAACCGGCCCGCCGAGGAGATCTACCCGTTCGACCGGCAGGACCCGGTCTACAACAAGCCCGACTCGGTCTTGTACACCTACGACGCGGTTTCCCGGCTGGAGAAGATCTCCGCGCCCCCGTCGCACAACCAGACGGTCCGCAACGTCACCACGATGACCTACTGGGACAACGGCTGGTCCAAGACCACCACCGACCCGTGGGACATCAAGACCACCTACAACTACAACGAACTCGGCCTGCAGACCAACCGCACCGTCACCAGCGCGGGCGGCTCCAGCCAGCGGGCGCTGGACTGGTTCTACTACCCGGACGGCAAGCTCAAGACCCACTCCGACGACGGCACCCCGCTCGGCCTGGACGTGGTGCTGTCGGACAACTCCGACACCGGCCAGGTGAGCACGACTGGATCGTGGACCGCCGCCTCCGGCGGCAGCTCATCGTCGAACATCGTCGGCCCCCAGGTGAACGCGACCGCGTCGACCGGGTTCGTCGGCTATGACTACGCCGTCGCCCCCGCGGGCACCGGCCAGTCCGCCTTCTCCTGGAACCTGACCACCTCTACCGCCGGCTCCTACAAGGTCGCCGTCAAGTACCCGGCCGGCGCCACCGCCACCAACGCCAAGTACAAGGTCAAGCACCAGGGCGGCGAGGCGAGCGTCACGATCGACCAGACCAAGAACGCAGAATCGTGGGTCGAGCTCGGCACCTGGACCTTCACCGCAGGGCTGGGCCAGTCCGTCACGCTGACCGATGAGGCCAACGGCAGCGTGGTCACCGACGCGGTCAAGCTGGTCCGCGACAACTCCGGCGACACCGACGGCGAAAAGAAGGACTTCCTCTACTCCTACGACGTCAACGCCAACCTGACCCAGATCAAGGACACTTCCCCGACCGCGAAGATCGACATCTGGGACCTCAGCTACACCAACCTCAACCAGATCGAACAGATCCAGGAGAAGCTCAACGGCACTCTGAAGAACACCACCACCTACCGCTACAACGAGAACAGCGCGGTGGTGGAGCGCACCCACGACAAGACCCTGGCCACCTACGACTACGACGTCCGCGACCTGGTCTCGCAGGTGGTCAACAAGAAGTCCGCCACCGACACCCAGCCCAAGACCACCAGCTACACCTACACCAAGCGCGCCGAACGGTTGCAGGAGACCAAGGCCAACGGCAACACCGTCGACTACGACTACTTCCTGTCCGGCGTGCTGCGCCACAGCCTGGAAAAGAAGCCGAACGGCCAGGTCGTCGCCGAACACACCCTCGGCTACCAGGGCAACCTGCAACGCGCCCGCGACACCGCCAAGATCCAGAACGCGGACTCGCCGGGCTCCTACCTGGAGCACGAGTACGCCTACACCTACGACCCGCGCGACCGCATCGCCAAGACCGTCAAAACCCCCACCAGCGGCCCCGCGACCACCGAGACGTACTGGCACGATGCCAACAGCAACGTCTACGAAGAAGAGGTCCTCGGCAAGAAGACCACCTTCACCTACGACCGCAACCGCCTGATGACCTCCGTCACAGGCGGCCAAACCAGCACCTACACCTACGACCCCTACGGCCGGCTGCGCACCATCCAGGGCGGCGGCAAGACCCAAGAGAAGTACACCTACGACGGCTTCGACCACGTCACCCGGCACGAAAAGCTCGGCGGCGACGGCGCCACCACCACGACCACCTACACCTACGACCCGCTGGATCGCACCACCACCAAAACCGAGAAGGAAGGCAGCGCCTCAGCGAAGACCACCACCTACTCCTACCTCGGCATGTCCGCCGAAGTCCTGGACGAAGAGGTGGCCGGCAAACTCACCAAGTCCTTCCAATACTCCCCGTGGGGCGAACGCCTGTCCCAGGTGAAGGCCACCGACGAAGGCCGCGAAGAGTCCTCCTACTACGGCTACAACCCGCACACCGACGTCGAACAGATCACCAGCGAGTCGGGCGACACCCGCGCCACCTACGGCTACACCGCCTACGGCAGCAACGACGACAAACTCTTCACCGGCATCGACAAACCCGACCCCGTCGACCCCACCGCCAAGGAGGAGTACAACCCCTACCGGTTCAACGGCAAGCGGTGGGACAACTCCACCGGCATGTACGACATGGGGTTCCGCGACTACAACCCCAACCTCAACCGCTTCCTCAACCTCGACTCCTACAACGGCGCCCTCGACGATCTCGGCCTCGGCCTGGACCCCTGGACCGCCAACCGCTACGCCTTCACCGGCGGCAACCCCATCAGCAACGTCGAACTCGACGGTCACGAACCTCGGCCATGGCACAACCCCAAGTACGACGGCTCGCAGTGCGCTGGTAATTACGGAAAGGAATGCGATCCATCGGGCGCGAAGGCCGCCGCGAGATATCGAGAAGGGGGGGAGCGTAAGCCGAACGTAAAGTACAAGGATGACTTCCCGTACGACCCCAAAGCGGTTTCGACCTGGGGAGATCTAGGGAGCTGGTACAAGTGGTACGGCATGAATTTCGTTGCGGCCTGGGCTGCCGTTGTCGGGATTCGTGGGCTCGACGATGCCACTCTGGCCTATGAGCACTATCGAGGAGGTACCGGCGAGGACTACGAATTTGATTATGATGAGGCGTACCGCGAGGATGCTGGCATCCGCAAGGTCATAGACAAGGAGATCGCACTCGCCCAGAAGTGGGCAGAGAAAGTACAGGGACAAAATTCCAAGACAAACTTCATGATGTCCGGCAAGCCAGTGAACATCAGTGGCAAGTACTACCCGGTGACGGAAAATTGGCAGAAGGCCATCGGCGAGCATAAAATGTGGGGGAACGCCACCGTAACCGTCAACGGCGACAAGTTCACCATGAAAATCACACTGAAGGCCCAGGACCGCTATGACTTCAATGCGGGAATGAGCGACCTGGCTTCCGGCACGCCTGACGCGGACAACGGACGGTTCGCCGTACTGGGCTGGGCGAAACCGTTCATCAGCCGTGGGATGCTCGTCAGAACGGTCACGTGGGTTCGTGGTCAACGAACCGGTACCACTTCGATCACAGGCGGCTACCCGGGAGGCGCGGGGCGGGACTAGCGCCATAAATTCCACGGAGACGCCCGACGCGGCCTCCGCTGCGGCCACCGGACATCACCTGTCCGGTGGCAGTGCGGCGGCCACTCAACGGAGAGGTCGCTAAGGTAGTGAATATGGCGTGGAGGCTGCTGAACCGAAGCATGTTGGCGCTTGTGGTACTGTCCCTCGTGGTGTCCTGTGGATCGCCGGAAGAGACGCACCAGGCAAGCGTTGGACAGTGTGTGGTACGGACGGACAAGGCGCCCATCATGCAGCGCTTCCCTATCTTCGGGAACGTGTCAGCGGCGCATTGGTGCGGGATCGTGCTGACGGAGCAGAACTCACGGGTCCCCGGCCCGACAGATATCCGTCTCGTGGGGATTGTGCGATTGTCGCCGTCCGCGTGGAAGAAAGTGCTGGCGGCGGGCGGCGATTTCGAGCAGACTGTGCCATCGAATGTTCCGGACGAAATCCGCCAGAAATGCGCGGCCGACGCGCAATGGACGTTCAGCGAAGCTTTCGATACAGCTGTAACTGGCGATGCATACAGCGGAAGGTTCTACGTCGACTTTGTGTCTCGTTCAATTCTGATCGACGTCGTCAATCCGCAGCCCGCGACTTGAGCCGGGGCACCGGGTTCCTGCTGCCGGGGCATGTCGCTGATAAAGACCACACGGCCTCGTTGGCCAGGGCGATGAGATGGAAGTGGTCAACCACGACAACCGCGTGTGGCAGGGCCCGTCGGATGGCGGTGCGGTAGCAGGTGGCAGGGGCGATCGCCAGCTTCCCCTCTCAGGCACCTTCGGAGCGAATAACTCGATCGGCTGGGTCGCTCATTCCAACGGAACTATTACCCAGGCGGGAAACAGGTATAGGCTGATACTTCAGCGCCAAAAAGGTCACGCGGGTGGCTACATCGTGTGGACCGCTTATCCGGAGTAAGAGAAGATATGCAGCGGTATACAGAGGATGATTTCGGCCTCACCTGGCTGATGGGTCACTTTCATGCCGACTGGACGCTCAACGCGGAGACAGCGATCGGTGCGGTTCGGTACCATTTGTGGGAAGGGCTGGATCCGCGCCATGTTATGGCGCTTCGCCGCGACGCGTTGCTGCTGCTTGAGGGGCTTCCGTCCGATTCCATAGAACATCTGTGGCAGTCTGGAACGGATGCTGGGAACTTCTTCGGACGCCGCGTTCCGTCTGGATCGCAATGGATGAAGATGCTCATCGAGGAATGCGATGCCTGGCTCCAGAGGAGAGGCATCACCCCTCCCGGGCGTCTTGATCCAATCGACCAAGAGGCTGGGACTGGTCAGGCCGACTCAATTCTCCGCGAATTGAATGAGGCTGCCGGGACTATCGGCGTCGAGTTGGCCGATCAGCTGGCTCGATGTGCGCGCCACTGCACGCCAGACCTCGCATTCCGTATCTTTCTGAAAGCCCTGAACATCAAAGGCGAACCGATTTCTCGGAGCCAATATGAAAGGTTCACAGAAATAGCCGAAGATCTTCACTATGGGGAGTTCGTGGTCTCCAATGTGGAATATCTAGCGACGCGGTAAGGGGATCTGGTAGCAGGTAATCGAGTGGCCCGGGAGGAATACCTCCTCCCGGGCTTTCCTTCTGGTTCTCGATGTCGTTTGGATTAGATAGTGATCTAAATAGTTCGCATTTTCCGGACTGCCCAACATGAGCACTTCGCCGCGATCCGGGCCGCCGTCGAACAGTCGGTCCATCCGCAGAAGCGCCTCAAGGCCCAGGCGTGGCTGGAAAGATTCATGGGCAAGCATAACGGGGTCTACGGCGGCAGCGTGCCGACGTCGGCGGTAAAATCGCTGCAGGCCGAGAACGCGTGGGAGATGGATAAATGGAGAAACGTCAAACCGCCGGTCCTCAAGGACAAGGACGTCCGTGTCCTCGCTGCGACAATGGCCCACAACCGGATAAAGATCCTCACAAGTGATGCGAAGTTCGCGAATTGGGTGGACTGGATAGGTTATCCCCACGAGCTTCTCAAATTCAACAGGCCCTAGCCGGAAATGAGGGGGCGAGACAAAGATAGGCCACAAAAACTATGCCGGCATTCAACAGGTTGAAGCTCTCCGAGCCGTTCACCTGCCCGAACTGCCACCAGCACTACGGGCAAGTCATCCAGTTCACGTACGGATACGCCCGGCAATTCGACTACGAAATCGGCGACACGATCGTCTGGGAATACGGCCCGCCTGATGACGAAGGTGTCCCGGGAGCTGGACGGGTGTACGTGGAAGCCATCCTCGAAGGGGTGTGCCCGCATTGCGGCTACGTGTTGCCGTGGCCCCGATCGGCCTTTGAAATCGAGCTGAGAAAGGACGTTATCGTCGCCGCTCGCCCAGGTATCCACCACGTGACGCACACCAGGCAGGATCGATGGGCCGTGGCGGAACCGTGATGGCCCATCAAACCTGACCCCGAAATTTCAACTTCAGATCTTTCGGAGCTCTCTGAGGGTGGAGAATTTTCGCCCGAGGAAATCTCAAAAGAAGAATTCGAGGCCGTCTGGGTGGATGCAACATCTACTCCTCAATAGGTAAATTCGGCACGCCGCATGATGGCAAATTCGGCGCGCCGAAGCGGCTTTGACGGCCACGGCGGTCGTGATCGTTTTCTGACGGCTACGGTTCGCACTGCCGTCGCCGAGCGCGCCTGACATGCGTTCGATGGCGTCGCGCTGGAGGCGGAGCCGTGGAGTTCCTTGATCACGACGAGTTCGTCGCCCTGTTCCAGGAGCAGGGTGGCGGTCGAGTGGCGGAGGTCGTGGAAGCGGATGCGGCGGAGGCGGCCGGCATTGCCGAGAAGCGTGGTGAAGGTGCGAGTGAGGTTGGTCGGGTCGATTGCTCTGCCCTGCGGGGTGGTGAACACGTGCCCGCTGTGCTGCCACGTGGCGCCGCTACATAGTTCATGTGTGTCGGCGCGAGCTTTCCACTTTTGGGCTGGACTACCTCTTCCTGGACGCTTCCAACTTCAAGGTGCATGACGGCAGCCGGGTCGAGCCGGTCCTGGCATCATGACCGAGGTAAGCCGGTTTCGTCGGACTGGCCGCCCCTTCATGATCTTGTGACTTTTTGTGATCTGCCTCAACCTCCCGGACCACGTTCACGCTGGCCAGCGCCTGCGCCGCCGCACCAGCCAGGCAGCGGCTGGTGCGCTAGCATCGATCACATCGCCGCTGGTTATGGGCCGGGCTCTCACCTCTCACTGAGAGAGCCGCTCGTGGAGTTCGAGCTTCCTGAGGACATCACCGCGCTGGGCGATGACGAGCTCGCCGAACTTCTGGATGGCGCGGTCGCCGCTTTCGACGCCAAGTCCAACGCCTCCGCCGTCACCTCCGATGACCTGGCACAGCTGCGCCAGCTCGCGCAGGCGGTCAACGACATCCGCACCGAACAGCAGGCCCGCCGCGAGGCCGCCGAGTTCGACGCCCTGGCCGCCCAGGTGCGCGGAGGCAGCGCGGAGGCGGAGTAGGACGGGCAGGACGCGGCCGAGGTGGAGGCCAGCAGCGAGCCCGAGCCGGAGCCGGCCGTGCTGCCCGAGCCGATCGCCGCGTCCGCGGCTGTGGTGCGCAGGCCTGCGCTTGACCTGTCCAGCGTGCGCCGCCGGCAGCCGCGTGTCCTGCCGGACGCGCCACCGCCCGGCCCGGAGATCACCGCCAGCGTGGACGTGCCCGGCTACCAGCCAGGCCAGGCCCTCGACATGGATGGCGTGACCGAGGGCATCATCATCCGCCGCGCCAACGCCTTGAAGACCGCGAGTGGCGGTGTCGGGCTGACGGCGTCCTGCTGGCTGCCGTTCAAGCGCGAACTCATCGTCAACGACTCCTCTTCAGGTACGGAAGGCACCGGGCGGTGGTCCTGGCCGCCGACCAGTCCCGGCTGGACGGCGGCGACCTGATCGCGTCCGGCGGCTGGTGCGCCCCGTCCGAGACCGTGTACACGCTGACGAACAAGGCGTGCCCGGAGATGCTGTAGGAGGTGCCGGACGCGGCCCAGGCGGCGCGTGCGCGGCGTATCTTCAGTCTCCAGAACATCACCAACATCAGCGTGAGGATTGTGCCGTGACAGACGTCGAGCGTGTGCTTGCCAGGGCGCTCACGGAGATCGTGGTCTCCCTCGATCTGAGCGATGACGACGAGATCGATCCCGATGTGGCGACGGGCATATTGGAGCCGGTGGCAGCGCTGCTGCAGAACGCTCCAGCGGAAGATCGGCAGGCGATTGTCAGGCTGTTCACCGAGTGTGCGGAGGAGGAAACCGAAGCGAGTAGAAGGCTGACGGCTTTGGATCTGCCCGACGCGTTCGGCATCCGGTGACAGTGACTCCCCGCCGGGGCGTCCGTGCGGGGAGTCGTCACAGGCCCGCTGGAGTGTTCAGTGGGCCTGTGGGTCCTTTGTGTGAGGCTGGTGCTGGGGGCCGCGGGGCGATCTTTGGCGGCTCCGGTGCTGGGACCTCCGTGTTGTTGGGCCGGGTGGAGCTGAATGGGCGGCCAGAGTGGGTGTTTGGTGCCTGAACGTGGTTGATTCAGGGAGATGTCCTTGATCCGCCGTGGCGGGTCATTTGATAGTGACCGCTTTCTCACATGATCGGAGAACGACTGTGGAAGCACCCGCCTCGGGCGGCGACCCGACGCCCCGCCGGCGTTCGGCACTGACAGGAGCCGCGTTACTCGCGCTGGGCGTTGCCGCGGGCGTCGCCCTGAGCGCGGCCGGTCTCGTACCCTCTGCGCTCCGCCCCAAGCCTGTGGCGCCAACGGCCTCGCCCGATACCTTGCCCCGGCCCACGACCAGTGATGCGCGCCTGAGCCTGCCCGCCGTTCGCGGCGCCACCGCGGTCACGCTTCCCGCCCAGGTCGAGGGCATGACCCTGCGCCACGAGTTCGACGACACCGTCGAGGACAGCACTGCCGTCTTCCTCCGCGGCCTGCGCAACGGTGGCTACAGGGTCACGAAATCGGTCAGCGGCCTCTACGTTCTCCCCCACGCCTCGTCCGGGCAGCCTCCGCTCACCTCCCCGGTGACCCTGTTCGCGGCCGAGTCCGAGGGTCTGGATCCGGATGCGATCTTCAAGGGCTGGTTGATGCCGTCATTCGGCAAGGCCGCCAGGAAGTCGGAGACGCTCAACCCGTGGCCGTACGAGGGGCACACGATGTGCTGGCTCACCACGACGTACTTCTGCGCCTGGGCCAACCACACGTCCTTCGGCGTGGTCTCCTTCAATGCGACGGCCGAGATGACCACGCGGGCCCATGGGCACTTCGCCGCGATCCGAGCCGCCGTCGAACAGCCGGTCCAGCCGCAGTGAGCGCTACTCGGTGATGCCCACCGGCCGTTACTGCAGAGTCATCCGCGTATATTCCGGATCTTCGGAATGAGGGCAATCGCCTGCGAGACAGGGCAGGCAGCTCACCTCTGCGGTTGCGTATCTCGTAGGGGTGGCTCCCGCAGCAGGGTCAAGACGGCCTCTCCGAGTTCCCTCGCGGACGCGTCGCGAGCAAGGACGGTTTCCTGAGGCCAAACAGAGTTAAGTGGATGATCGCCCCGCCTTGGTGCCCAACTCCCTCTCCCAAGCTCAGGGTGCCGTCGCGTGAGACGCCACTCGTCAGGTGACGATGTCCCGGGCGGCGTGACTTCCACGTACCGGGCCGCTCGCTGCCATTGACGGTACGAACGGTAGCGGACGGGGCTTGCTGCGAGGAGGGGCTCGGCATACTCCGAGAGGAGTCTCCACTTGTCCGGGAGGGGGACCACACGCGCTGTTCCCGCCATGCTGACAATTAGCGCACCGACTTCGTCGCGGCTGACGTCTGGGTAGCCGCGGATGATTTCTGTGGTGTCCCTTTCGATGTCAGGCCCTTCGCTGGAGTCGACGACACGCAGCAGGAGACATCCGTCCACCTCGTAAACAGAGACCCCGCCTCTATATGGGTGGACGGGATCGGCCTCACATGGGTTCTCGCGGGCGATTGAGATTAGGCGTAAGAGCTTCTTAAGCACGGAGTCAGGGTACGAAGTCTCCGCCAGCAGCGCTTTCCTCCTGCCTGATGGTCCCGTCGCGGAAGGAGTGAAGGCCGACCGGCCAATGAACATCCTCGTACTGGCTCTGGGGCTCGTCCTCGAAGAGCCAAATCAGTTCGGCAAGCTCCGGGATCTCCATGCTGCGACGATACGCGACATGCTCTCGGCTATGAGCTGCGCACTTGCGGCGTGCGGTCCTCTCATCTGCCTGTCATGATCGTGGGCCCATTGTGGGCCGACATCGACACTGATGATCGCGGGTCTAGCGTTTCCGCAGGTCACATGCAGCATGAGGACACCATCTGCAACCCTCCCCGGAGCCGGGTGCGCAGGTTCGAATCCTGCAGGGGGCACTCGATCTTGACCAGCGGTTCTAGCCGCTGACCAGGGCGAACATCGTACGAACGGGCGGGCCTCCAGTCTCACGGAGTCCCGCCCGTTCTCGTTGACGCTCACTGGTTGTGGGCCAGTTGTGGCCACGACAGAGCTTCCGCTGCTCTCCAGCCGCAGGCGACGTGAGGCCCTTCACGGCCGGTTCGTATCGGAGGCCACGTTCTGAGGGAGTAGCGGCACGAGCGTGAGCGCGAACCTTCCTACTTATCGTGCTGTCGGCGCACCATCTCGATGATCCAGATGGGCGTGAACGGAGACGTGCAGCCCGGGGAAGTCGGGTAGTCCTTGAGCACCTCCAGGCGCTCACCGATGTCGATTGCACGGGCGCGGTGCTCGGCGTGCTCGATCCCGATCTGAGCCAGGCAGTGGTTCATCGCCCACTGCAGGCGATCCGGGGCGTCTTTCATCTCCGCCTCGATGACGTCGAGCAGTCCTGCGAGGTCGAGGCCCTCGGGCTTCTTCGCCACGCGTTCGGTGGTCAGTGCCCAGCTGGCACTCGCGACCACTGGATCCGGATCGGCGGACCAGGTCAGGCGCAGCTCTTCGGAGTGCGGGTTCTTCTTCACCACGTAGTTCACGAGCCAGTCGTGCACCTTGGGTGTGCGCGCCTCGCGCACCATGACGTCCAACTCGTCACGCTCGAACGCCTTCGGACGGCAGATCAGGATCGCCAGCAGTCTCGCCGCGGTGTCATCCGTCTCCCAGAGCTGGCACGCGAGTTCCTGCTGCGTCTTCAGCCGCTTCGCGAGCGCGCGCAGCTTGCTGAGGTTCACACCGTGATCGTCACCGTGTTTCTCGTTCACCTCCCGCATCTTCGGGTCCTCGAGCTCGGCCAGCTCGGCCATCACCTCGGCCACCATCGTCTTGGTCAGCGTCGTCTCGGCCACCTCAGCCTCCTGTCGATCATGTGCGAGATGCAGCCTACGACGGAGGTCGGCCTCCTGTCGTACACGCCGGTTCGGCGGCAGCCACCGACACGAAATCCCGCGTCTTCACAAATTTGCAGCAGTTCTCGGCACTGACCCTCGCCTTCACTTCGAGCAGCCATCCAACTCCTAGCTAACCCGGTTAGGAGAGTGTCAGCGCCAGGATTCGCAGACATGCTGATCTGCTAACGCAATTGCTAACCAACGGCCTTGGACGATTACGGACCGACCATAGCGACTTGTTCCTCGTTATCCACGTGGGATTCTGCCCGCCTTTAGGGTCCACCATGATGGGTCGGTCAACAGCCGACGACGTATCGAATGTGCGGGAACTTATCCTAGATTTCCCAACACGGCGTCTACACGAGGGTTGTTCTGGTCTCGCCGATCGTCCAGGCACTTGGCGTAGCGCTTGAGAAGGACCTCCACGCTGTTGCCGGCCCGCTCACGCCGAGGGTCAGGCCGGTGCCGCCGCGCCGGGCCGAGTCAGCCGGTGCGCGGCCAGGAGCGACGTCCATGCCAGGACGAGCGCGATGGCGAGGGCGAAGGCGACATTGGCCACCCGGGAGCCCTGCAACGCGAAGATCGAGATCCAGGCCGCCAGGAAGAACGCGCCGGTCACTCCACTGAAGGCCGCCCAGCCGCGGCGGCCGGCCGCCGCGAACCGCCGGCCGAACGCGAAACACGCGGCGATCAGCGCGAGAAAGGCGACCCCGGCGACGAGGAAGTGCACCATCCCGTGCGTACTCATGCTCGTGGGCGGGCCGAGGGGCGTCCCCGGCGGGAAGCCGTCGGCGGGGTCGGCGGAGAAGAAGGCGGCGGCGACCATCCCGGCGCCGAAGACGCCAACCAGCCGCGGCCCCCAGGTGCCGCCCTGGCCCGCCGGACCCCGTACCCGGTGCAGGCCGACCGCTCCCGCAACGAACAGCAGGCCGCCGACCGCGAAGTTGGCGATCTGGACCCATCCCTGGTCACCGTTGCTCAGCATGCTGGCCGGGTGGCGGCTGATGTCGAACCCGTCCCTGGTGAGCATCTGCAGCAGGACCACGACGATGTAGAGAGGGCCGGCGACGATGCCGCACATCAGCAGGGTCCGCGTCGCCCCGCCGGCCGCCGTGGTGGTGAGTTTCTCGGTCATCGGTCTACTCCTCTCATGAGAACGGGATGACCCACCGCGCGGCGGGTCAGCTGCTGCCGGTCCCGGGGGCGTAGTGCTGCTTGGCGAACGCGACGGCCGCGGCGATGTCGTCGTCGCTGGTGCCCCAGGCGGCCTGGGCCGCGGGTCCCCAGGCGTGGCAGCTGGCGGTGGCGAACTCCTTCGCCTCGGGCGTGTCCCCCCAGGTCGCGGGGTCGAACGTGACGCCGCGCAGGAACAGGTCGAGGCCGAGCAGCGCGAGGTCCCAGCCGACGCCGATGCCGATCGTGCCGCCGGGCCCGTACGTGCGCACCATCTCATCGACGATCTCGGCGGGTGCGGCGTGCTCCAGCTCCAGGACGGTCCCGCCGTCGCCGCCGGGCGCGAGGCGCACTTCGACCTCGGTTAGCATGCCCTCCCCCAAGGCCCAGGTCACCTTGATCAGATGGGGCTTCTCACAGCGCAGGATCTCCCCGCCAGCGTTGTCCTTGAGTTGAAAAGTGCCGCCGAACCGCAGGTCGCCCTCGATCGGGGCGAGCCATCGGCTGATCCGGTCGGGGTCGGTGCAGGCGCTCCACACGTCCTCGATCGAGGCGTCGTACGTGCGCCGCAGCAGCAGCGAGCGCCCCGCGCCGGCGGCGACCGCCTGGTTGCCGATCTCGCGGTGAATGGCGTTGATCCGGTTGACGATGTCGATCATTCGCCTTCTTCCTCCTCGTTATTCGAGTCTGGTCGTCCCTCCGCGGACGGCGTCTCGTCAAGCGGGTGGCGGCGCTCGCGCTGGGCGCGCGCGAGTTCGGTCCCCAGCGCGTCCAGGCACCCGCTCCAGAACCGGCGCAAGCGCTCCAGCCAGATGCCGACCTCCCCGAGTGGTACGGAGCCGACGCCGTACGGGCGCCGGGGGTGCCGACAGCGCCGCCGAGCACGTCGAGTGCGTGCACGGCGCCAACAATCTCACCCGAGACTTATATAAGTCAAGTCTGAATAAACTCGAGACGGCCTTTTCCTGCGACCTCGGCCAGAGCGTCCGGTCCGTGCGGCGGGGCCGGGGTGCGGCGGCGCGCCGCGCCGCCGCCTTGATGCCTTACAACAACAGTTCGGCAGCGTAGGGGGCATGGCGCAGCGGGGCCGTGGCCGAGTACATCGAGTTTCAGGTCACGATGATCGGAACAAAACGAGCTTCACCTTGAATTGCACGGCCAGCAGCCAGTGACCCGCATCGACGTCTACCAGACTCCCAGCGCCTTCACGTGCCACGCCAGTCGAATCATGGGCTTGGTCTGAAGTGTGATGGGCTCCTCGACACCCCGGAGCCACAGCTCCATGCCCTCGTAGTCGGGCTGCTTCCGCTCGATGGAAAGCCAGTCGAGAGTGCGCAGCCGTCCCAGTGATGCGAGCTCGGCATTGTCCACGTAGAGGCTGATGTACGCCTCGCCTGCCATGGGATCGAGAGAGAAGAGGACCGAGGTTGAGCCTCGGGAAAGGCGGAAGGAGTGAAGGCCGACCGGCCAATGAACATCCTCGTGCTGGCTCTGGGCTCGTCCTCGGAGAGCCAGATCAGCTCGGCAAGCTCCGGGATCTCCATGCTGTGACGATGCGCGACATGCTCTCGGCTATGAGCTGCGCCCTTACGGTGCGCGCTCTTCCTCGCCTCATGATCGTGGACCCATTGTGCGACTGCCACTGACGGCAAGCGGATGCCCGTGATCATGTACCACCCACGTACCGATCTATGAGGCAGGATCAGCCGTGCGGCTGGCCCTGTGGGTCACGCCGAACGCGCCCGAGCCCTCACGTCGCGAACCTCGTAGGGGCGATGGGGACCATCAGTGCAGCGCCGAGACGCTCAGCGGCGGTCAGTTGCGACCCCTCGTAGGGGGCGATGAGGACGCCAAGGCTCGCCGCGGCAGCGCAGGAGATCTGGCGTTGCGACCCCTCGTAGGGGTGATGAGGACGGGAAAATAGACGTCGGAGCAGGTCAACGCGGACTTGATCAACGGGCCACTCGCTCATCTTCCCTCGGGGAAGTTCACCGGCCTGCTGCGCGCCTGCGGCTGCCTGGCCGGCGCCTTCCACGCACGTGCGCGTGGGGCCACACTGCGCCGCCACCTCATCATCGTGCCCGCCCGGCTGGCCCGACACGGCCGCGGCCACCTGGTCCTGCATCTGCCAGGCGCTGGCAGCAGGCGTGGCGGAACGCCTTCGACGCCGTCCACCACCCGCCACCCGTCGGAGCGGGCTGACTCGCCGCAACCTCCATGGTCACCGCCTCCAACCCGACGACCGTGACGGTCACCACGCGCACCGGCGCACACCCCGCCCCCCACCCGCGCCACCCGGACAAGCTGCGACCCACGCGCGGCGGGCCTTCCACACCCGAAACGCGGCCTCCACCTACCGAACCAGCCCTCGCGGAGGAATCGGACCGAAGAATGATCACAAGGGCCGTGGATCCAGGCTCGGCGATGAGGGAGAAGCTTCACCGATCCTGAGACTTCCTCAATCGCCAGATCGGCGTGCTCTGCACGAAGAACGCCCTGCTCCTGGGGCGGAACAACCTTGAGAGGCCTACAGGAACTCAGGGGCTATTTCTTAGTAGAGGGTGTGGCTACGAGATCTCGTGGGAGTGGGTCGACCGTGCGGGGGCCGCCGAGACTCGAGCCTCTTCCCAAGATTTCTCAAGATCTTTTACGAATAGCCTGGGACGCGCAGGGCGGTGCCGGGGTCTACGGCCCAACGGACACACCATGGTCGCTCGCACGCTGCTCGACGCCCCTCCGGCGAACCGACTGACCTCGTGCTGAACCGACGCTGCGAGGCACTTTTCGTAACATGACTGAAAAAATCCGTTACGAAGCCATCACGCTCAGGTTGCGCGCAGGCATCTTCTGGTGGATCCTGCTCGATTGAGTCTGGTTTCGTTCACAAATGAGCGTTAGCCTCCAGTCACTTCTGCAAAGAACTGGAGGAATAGGACGACATGAGGGGCAAGGCGTGGGCGCCGTACCCGATCTCTCCGTCGCTCCCCGACGGCGGCGCCGTCGCTTGACCCCTACAGCTGGTCGCCGCTGTTGAGGCGGTCCAGTCCACCCCCCTAGCCGACGAGGAGTTCGGTGATGTCGAGGTTCGTGCCACTCATCTTTCGACGGAGGATCACCACGATCGGCGGCGCGTTCGCGCTGGCCATGGCCGTGGCCGCCTGCTCTCCCGGCACCACGGGCGCGCCCACCGCAGCGGCGAACGGCGGCGGCCCTGCCGAGGCGATCAACCTTCGTGTCAGCTCCGCCACGACCTACACCCGCAACTTCAACATCTACTCACCCTCGACCGACCTCGCGCCGACCGCCGGCCTCATCTACGAGCCGCTGGTTCGCCGCAACGTCTTCAAGGGCGGTGCCCTGGAGCCGTGGCTCGCGGAGTCCTGGGAGTGGAGCGACGGCGACAAAGTGCTCACCCTCAAGCTGCGCAAGGACGTAAAGTTCGCCGACGGCACCCCGATGACCAGCAAGGACGTCGCGTTCACGCTGAACATCCCGCTGAAGTATCCCGAGCTCAATACCGGAGGCCAGACCTACGTCTCGGCCGAGGCCATCGACGAGTCCACGGTTGTCGTCAAGTGGAGCAAGTCCGGCAGGCTCGACTTCTACCGCTTCGCGGCGGGCGCCTCCACCAACCCGCCAAGGATCGTGCCCGAGCACATCTGGAAGGACAAGGACCTCAAGACCTGGGTCAACCCCGACCCGGTCGGCACGGGGGTCGCCGCCCTCGACCAGTTCACGCCGCAGCAGATCAGCTATAAGGCGCGCGCCGACTACTGGAACGGCGCTCTGCCGATGAAGCTGATCAAGATCGTGGCGGCCGGTGGCGACGACCAGACCAAGGCCCGCCTGCTCAAGGGCGACCTCGACTTCGCGACGATGTCCTGGCCGAACGCGCAGGCGGAGTACGTCGCCAGGAATCCCAAGACCAACCTCTACAGCACCTACGCGACGGGCGGCGAGGAGTCGCTGCTGTTCAACCTGGCCAAGGCCCCGTTCGACGACGTCAACGTGCGCCGCGCGCTGGCGATGAGCCTGGACCGTGAGTCACTGCTGAAGCTGGCGCCCACCGGCCAGAACCCGGCCAATGCCTGCGGCCTGGAGCCCGAGGTCTACAAGGATTACATGGCCCCCGAGTGCAAGGTCCAGACCTCGGACCCCGAGAACGCCAAGAAGGCACTGGCCGACGGCGGCTGGAAGGTCGAAGGCGGCAAGCTCACCAAGGACGGCAAGGCCTACGACCTCTCGCTGAAGGTCGTGCAGGAGTACACCAACTGGATGGCGTACGGCAAGGGCATGCAGGACCAGTGGAAGACCAACCTGGGCTTGGACGTCAAGGTGGTCGCCGTACCGGAGGAGAACTACGACCCGCCGCTCAACGAGGGCGACTTCGATATGGCGCTTTACTGGACCGGCGGCTCCAACGGCATGTACTCGGTCTTCTCCGACCAGCTTGACCCGGCCACCTACAAGCCGATCGGCGAGGACTCCTCCTACCTCAACCAAGGTCGTTGGAAGGATAAGTCCACCGTGCCGCTGCTGGACCAGCTGCGTGCCACCGTGGGTGACGACGCCAAGCAGAAGGATGCCGGTCAGCGACTCCAGAGGATCGTGCTGGACCAGGTGCCCTACTCGCCGATGTTCTCCTCCGTCTGGTTCGTGGACATGAACATGACCCGCTGGACCGGCTGGCCGGTGCCCGGCCAGACCCAGTTCGCGCCGCACAGCTCGCTCGGCCCGGACCTGGTCCTCACGCTCAAGAACCTCAAGCCCGTCACCCGATGAGCTCGCGTACCCGGTTCCTCGTCCGGAGGGTGGGCTTCTACGCGGCCACCCTCTGGTCGGCGATCACACTCAACTTCCTCATCCCCCGGCTCATGCCGGGGGATCCCGCCTCCGTCATCGTCCGCCAGTTGCAGAAGCAGAGCGGCCAGTCGGTTCCGCCCGAATCGGTCGAGGCCATTCGCAAACTGTTCGGCGACCCTCGCGCGAACATCCTTCAGCAGTACGTGGACTACCTGAGCAGCCTGGCCCACGGCGACTTCGGCCTGTCGGTCAGCCGCTTCCCCACCCCGGTGAGCGAACTGCTGGCCGCCGGCCTGCCCTGGACACTCATGCTGGTCGGCACGACGACCGTGCTGGCGTTCCTGCTGGGGACCGCGCTCGGCATCGCCTCCGGATGGCGACCCGGCAGCAAGCTGGACGGGTTCCTCTCGCCGTTGTCCACGTTCCTGACGGCGGTGCCGTACTTCTGGGTGGCACTGATCGCGCTGTGGCTGTTCGGGCTGGTACTCGGCTGGTTCCCGCTGGGCGGCGGATACGACCCCGACCTGTACGGCAGGTCGGGCTTCTTCGGCAGCGTCCTCTACTACCTGGCGATGCCGGCGGCCACGATCGTCTTCTCCTCCTTCGGCGGCTGGCTACTCGGCATGCGGAACATGATGATCACCACGGTCAGTGAGGACTACGTGCTTCTCGGCAAGGCCAAGGGCCTGTCGGGAGCGCGGATCATGTTCAGGTACGCCGCGCGCAACGCCATGCTGCCCACCGTCACCGGTTTCGCGCTGGCCATCGGCGGCGTGCTGGGAGGCGCGTTGCTGACCGAGATCGTCTTCGCCTACCCGGGCATCGGCTACCTGCTGTTCGACGCGGTCGGCAAGCGCGACTACCCGCTCATGCAGGGCGTGTTCCTGATGACCACGCTGACCGTCCTGCTGGCCAATCTCGTCGCCGACTCCATTTACGTGCTCATCGACCCGCGGACGAGGGAGGGGGGCCGATGAAGGGCTGGAAGGTGCGCACCGGCATCGCCATCTGCGCCGTCTTCGGCGTGATCGCGATCGTCGGGCCATGGCTGAACGACCTGATGGGCCTTGGTCCTTGGAAGATCGACTACCAGGCGATCCAGCAGCCGCCGAGCGCGGAGCACTGGCTCGGCACCACCGCACAAGGCCAAGACGTGCTCGCCCAGATGATCGCCGGGACCCGCAACTCGGTGCTCGTCGGCGTGCTGGCCGCCGTCCTTGGCGTGGTGCTCGCCGTGCTCATGGGGGTGCCCGCCGGGTTCTTCGGCGGCCGGGTGGACGCGGTCCTGTCGTTCTTCACCAACATGTTCCTCGTCATGCCGGTGCTGCCGCTGATCCTGGTCGTGGCGGGCTACGTGCAGGACACCGGGCCGATCACCATCGCTCTGATCATCGGTGTGTTCGGCTGGGCGCCCGGAGCGCGGACCCTCCGGGCGCAGACGATGTCGCTACGCCAACGCGACTTTGTGATGGCCATGCGCATGCTCGGTGAGACCAGGATCCGGCTGATCGTCGTGGAGGTGCTGCCGCACCTGGCCGGATGGCTGTCGGCGATGTTCCTGCACATGGTGCTCGGCGCAGTGCTCGCCGAGGCCGGCCTGGCCTTTCTCGGCATCTCCTCGGCCGACTCGATCAGCTGGGGCACCATCATCAACCAGGCCCAGCAGGTGGCCCTGCTCAACGGGCTGTGGTGGTGGTTCGTGCCGCCCGGCCTGTGCATCGCTCTGCTCGGCACAGCCACCGGGCTGATCAACTTCGGTATCGACGAGGTGATGAACCCGAGGCTGCGCACCTCGGACGTCAAGGCCGTCAGGAAGATGAAGCGCGTTCTGGAGGGCACCCGATGACCGAGACGCTGCTCGATGTCCGTGCGCTGAACGTCGACTACGTGTCGGCGGCGGGCGCCGTACGGGCCTGCTCGGAGGTGACCTTCCAGCTCAGGCGGGGCGAGATCCTCGGCGTCGCGGGCGAGTCAGGCTCCGGCAAGTCCACCCTGATCATGGCCCTGGTCCGGCTGCTCCGGCCTCCCGCGGTGACAACGGGTGGCGAGGTCTGGCTGCACCCACGCGAGGGCGAGCCAGTCGAGCTCGTGCGCAGGAGCGAGAAGCAGCTGCGCGCCCTGCGCTGGCGCAGCGTCGCGGTCGTCCTGCAGAGCGCCATGGACGCGCTGAACCCGGTGGCCAGGCTCAGTGCCCAGTTCGCGGACGTGCTCAAGACGCACGACAGGAAGATCACCAAGCAGCGGGTCGCCGAGCGCACGGCCGAGTTGCTCGACATGGTCGGCATCTCGCCGGACCGGGCCCGCTCTTACCCACACGAGATGTCCGGCGGCATGCGCCAGCGCGCCATGATCGCGCTGGCACTCGCCTGCGACCCCGAGCTCGTCGTCATGGACGAGCCGACCACGGCCGTCGACGTCGTGATGCAGCGGCAGATCCTCGGCCACATCCTGGAGCTCAGGAAGCGGCTGGGGTTCTCCGTGGTCTTCGTGACCCACGACCTGTCGCTTCTGATGGAGCTGGCCGACCGGATCGCGATCATGTACGGCGGGCGGATCGTGGAGGTCGGCGACTCCGCCGACCTCTATGGCGAGCCCAAGCACCCTTACACCAAGGGTCTGCGCGACTCCTTCCCGCCGCTGCGCGCCCCGGCCACCACGCTCCACGGCATCCCGGGCACCCCGCCCGACCTGCGCAACCTGCCTCCCGGCTGCGCGTTCGAGCCGCGCTGCCCGCGTCGCTTCGCCGACTGCGCCGAGCGCAGGCCGGAGCTGCTGACAGTGGGACGCGGCCAAGTCGCCTGCCACCTGCACGACCGAGAGAGGGCCAATGTCTGAGGTATCGCTGCTGGCCGCACAGGACGTGACCAAGCACTTCGACACCCGCGACGGATTCGGCCGCCACGTGGTCGTGCGGGCGGTGGAGAACGTCACGCTCCGCCTGCACAGCGGCAGGATCGCAGCCCTGGTGGGCGAAAGCGGCAGCGGGAAGACCACGCTCGCCAGGCTGCTCGCCCAGTTCTATCCGGTCACCTCTGGCGAGATCCTGCTGCGCGGCGAGCCGGTCAAAGGGGCTGGCAAGGACTTCTACAGCGACGTCCAGCTGGTCTTCCAGGACCCGTTCGCCTCGCTCAACTCCCTGCGCCGAGTCGACCACAATCTGCGGCGGGCGCTCAAGCTCCACGGCCACCCCGCCGAGGAGGAGCACATCCGTGAGCTGCTGGAAAAGGTGAACCTGACTCCGGCCGCCGACTTCGCGCGAAAGCTGCCGCACGAGCTGTCCGGCGGGCAGCGCCAGCGGGTGGCGATCGCGCGGGCGCTGGCCGTACGGCCCGCCGTTCTGCTCGGCGACGAGCCCATCTCCATGCTCGACGTCTCCATCAGGCTTGACGTGCTCAACCTTCTCGCGCAGTTGCGCGACGAGGAGGGGCTGGCGCTGCTCTACATCACCCACGACATCGCCAGCGCTCGCTACGTCTCCGACGAGATCTACGTGATGTACGCGGGCCAGATGGTCGAGGGCGGCCCGGCCGAGTCCGTCATCCAGGACCCCAAGCACCCTTACACCCGGCTGCTCGTCGATTCCTCGCCCGACCCGGGCAGAGCAACCTTCGCCAGCACGGTCCCGGCCGGCGAGCCGCCCAGCCTGGTCGACCCGCCGCCAGGCTGCCGCTTCCACCCGCGCTGCCCCGTCGCCAAGGCGGAGTGCACGGCAGAATTCCCGCCGCGGGTGGACTTCCCCGACGGGACCTGGACCAATTGTTGGCTGTACGTGGAGGACGAATGACCCGATACCACCTGCGCTACCAGCTCCTCCCCGACACCGACCCCGCCGCGCTCGCCGCCTTCTGCGCCACGCACGGCATCGAGGAGGTCGTGCTCATCTTCAACTCCGAGGAGTTGCACACGGGACATCCCGTGGGCGCCGACGAGGACCGCTGGTTCGAGATCGTGCGTGACGCCCGCGACGTCCTCGTGGGCAGCGGTCTTTCGGTCAGTCTCAACCCGTGGGTCACCGCAGGGCACGCCGACAGAGGCCGCATCCAAGACGTCGGTTTCGCGCCGATGGTCTCCCCGCTCGGCGAGACATCCACCACGAGCGCCTCGTTCGCCTGCCCGAACTGGCGGACGTGGCTCGCGGCGCACTACGGGCGCTTCGCCGAGCTTGGGTTTCGCGTGCTGTGGCTGGAGGACGACTTCCGCTTCCACAACCACTCGCCGCTGACCTGGGGTGGCGGGTTCGAGCCCGAGATGCTGGAGAGGTTCGCCCTGCTCGCCGGGGACAAGCCCACCCGCGAGGAGTTGGTCGCGGCCATCACCGCGCCAGGCGAGCCGCACCCCTGGCGGGCGCTGCTCCAGCGGACCTGGCGCGAAGCGCAGCTCGAGGTCCTGGACCTCGTGCGGCAGGCGGTCGGCGACCGAGCCATGATCGGCCTGATGAGTTCGGGCCTGGGCGTGGCCTCCGTCGAAGGCCGTGACTGGGGAGCACTGTTCGAACGCGTCGAGGTGCACCGGCCGCACTTCGCCCCCTATGGCGACGTGCCAGCCCGCGATCTGTCGTACTCGATCGCCATGCTCGAACTCCAGCGCCCGCTCCGGCCGGCCGGGATCGAGGTCGCACCGGAGATCGAGAATTGGACGCACACCGAGTGGCGCAAGTCCGACACACAGACGTGGTCGGAGATGGTCGCCTCACAGCTGTCCGGAGCGGACGCGCTGCTGCTCGACGTGCACCCCTTCGTCAGCGGCGACCCCGCGCGCTACCCGCGGATCGGCCGCATGCTGACCTCCTCTCGCGCCGCGCTGGACGCGACGGCCACCGGGGAGCTCACGACGCTCGGCGTGGGCGTGCCCTGGTGGTCCGCCGCCGCCACCACGATCCGCGGCGACGGCACCCTGGAAGGACTGAGCGCCGACCCGCTGCGCGCGGCGCAGTATCTGCTGTCGTACGGCGTGCCCATCCAGGCGGGCACGGCGCCGGTGACCGCGCTGTTCGGTGAGCTGGCCTGGGCTGTGCCCGACCCGCTCCACCTGCTGCGCGGCGGTCTCCTGCTCGACGGCACGGCTGCGGCCATCCTGGCCGAGCGGGGTTTCGGCTCGCTTCTCGGCGTCCAGGTTGCCGAGATCGTCGCCAGAGAAACCGTGTCACGCCGGCCGTACAGCGTGGAACGCATCGTCGACGACGGCGCGCTGCTGAGCGTCAACGTCCAGCCGCGCCTCGCGAGACTGGTGCCCGACGAGAGCGCCGAGGTCTGGACCGAGATCCTCACCCCGCGCCTGGACCACTGGGGCGGCGGGCGGGTCGCCTTCGTCAACGCGCTTGGTGGCCGGATCTTCACGCTCGCCGCGTGCGAGCCGGAGCAGCTTGGCCGATGCGACGACGGGCAGCGGCTGGCCCAAGACGCGATCCGCTTCCTCGGCGGTGACTTTCCGATGGTCACCGGCGGGCCGCACCTCATGCCGCAGTACGCCAGGGTGGGAGAGCGGTTGCGGCTGGCGATCGTCAACGGTTGCGCCGACTCCGCGCGGCCGGTCGTCAGGCTGGACCGCGACCCGACGGCGACACTGCTGCGGCCCCTCGAGGAGCCGCGGGCCGTGCCCGTCGAGCGTGATGGTGACCGGGTGACGATCGAAGTCGGCGTGCCGCATCGCGGATACGTTCTGCTGGAATGGGACGCATGACGAGCAGGGGCGCGGTCACGCCCCTTACGACCTGCGGAAACGCTGGTCGTTTGTGTTTCCGGCGGGTGCACCGACTGTCACTGTTGGCAAGCGGATGCCTGTGATCACGTACCGCCCACGCCACTAGCGCAGGGCCTTGCGTACCGCCTCCAGCAGGCGGGCCGCGCGGGTGTCTGGGACGCCCTCGATGACGCGGTTCATCACGTAACCGAAGGCCAGGCCGCTGTCCGGATCGGCGAAACCGATGGAGCCGCCCATGCCGGGGAAACCGAAGGCGGAAGGGGCGTACCAGAACGCATCGGGGGTCGGCAGGCCGAAGCCGGTCGCGTACCGCACCGGGACCCGCAGGATGCGGTCGACGGCTGCGGCCTGTTCCGCGGTCGCGGTCGCGAGCGTCGCGGGAGAGAGGATGCGGTGGCCGTCCACCTCGCCGATGAGGGCGGCGTAGAAGCAGGCCAGCGAACGCGCCGTGCAGATGCCGTTGGTCGAGGGCATCTCGGCGGCCCGCTCGGCGGGGTCGTTGTGGTCGAGCCCCGGCTTGATCACGGTCATCGACCGCACGGTCAGCGACGTCGGGTCGGCGAAAGCGGCCAGCATGTCGCGCATCGGCTCCGGCACCGTGTCCAGGTCGACCTTCGCGAAAGCCTGGAAGTCGACCCGCTCGGCGAGGATCCTGCTGACCCGGTGCTGCTCGGAGTCCGGCAGCCCGATCCACAGGTCGAGACCGAGCGGCCCGGCGATCTCCTCGGCCAGGAACGTGCCGATGCTGCGGCCGCTGACCCGGCGGACCACCTCGCCGACCAGCCAGCCGTACGTGAGGCCGTGGTAGCCGAACTCGGCGCCCGGCTCCCAGAACGGACGCTGTACGGCCAGCGCGGACACCACCGGCTCCCAGGCGATCGCCTCGGCCGGGGTGACCGGGTGGTCGAGCGCGGGCAGCCCGGCCTGGTGGGTGAGCAGCCAGCGCACCGGAAGGCGCTCCTTGCCTGCCGCGGCGAACTCGGGCCAGTAGCGGGCCACCGGCGCGTCCAGGTCCAGCTCACCCCGCTGGACCAGCAGGTGGGCGCAGGCGGCGGTGACGGCCTTGGTGGTGGAGTAGACGACCTGCAGCGTGTCGCGCTCCCAGAGCCGCCCGTTCTCGGGGTCGGCCACGCCGCCCCACAGGTCGACCACCGGCTCGCCGTGCAGGTAGACGCCGACCGCGGCGCCCACCTCCTGCCCCTCGGCCAGGTTGGCCGCGAACGCCTCGCGCACGCCCTCGAACCCCGGTGCGGTCTGGCCGCCGATCTCGGTCATGGTCCATCGCCTTCCGTCGTGTCGAACGCGCGCAGCCCCCGCCACTTCGCCGCCAGCCACGCCGCGACCTGCGCCTCGGTCATCTCGGGGAACTCCGCGACGAAGACGGCCAGCGTCCGCATGGCTTCGTCCCTGTCCAGGCCGCGGGTCGCCGCCTGGTCAAGGTAGTCCCGCAGCGCCAGCGAGGGCCTGCCGCCGCCCGCGCCGCGGCCGGGCAGCCCGTCGCGCCACCGCGCGATCTCGGCCACCCGCTCAGCCCGCCAGCCGGGCGCGCCGTCGACCTCCACGTCCGGTGCGGGGAAGGGCCGCGCAGAGTCGGCCGGATGGCGCGCGCGCCACTTGTGTACGGCGTGCCGCGTGAGCCCCAGCGCCTGGGCCACCCCGACGACGCCGAGAAACTGCTCGGTCATCGAGACCCGAGGCTAGTGCCCCCGAGCCAACATCGTCAACAAGAGAGACAACGTTTCAGCCGCGCGCCTCCCGGTGCCGGGCGAGCAACTGGCTTCCACCTGGAGCCGGCGGCTGCCCGGCTGCGGAATCACCCTGGCCAGCCCCCACGGGTCCAGCTGCCGTACGGCGGTGCTGACAGCCCCCTTGCTCAGCTCCAGCTCGCCCGCGATCTCGTCGAGCGTGAGCGTGTCGGCGCTGATCAGCAGCAGCCCGTAGACGCGCCCGGTAGCGTGCGGCAGGTTCCAGGAGGCCAGCAGGTCGCCCACCGACACGGTGAACGCCCGGCGTGCGTTCACGCAGCCCCCGGACGGCAGTGTCGAGGAAGGCGCCGATGGCCGCGTTCACCGCGGTGGGGTTGTCCTGCGTGGACAGGTGACCGGCGCCCGGGATGACGACCTCGGCGACGCCTTCCGCCGCGACCCAGCGCGGCATGGCGGTGGCGATGTTGCCGGTGCGGTCGCGGTCGCCGCGGATCAGGAACAGTGGCACCGGCGTCCGGTAGCCGGGCTCGGGGCCGAGCAGGTCGACGGTCGCCCGCCACACCCGCACGAACTCCGGCTTGGACAGCTGGGCGAAGGCGCGGCGGGCGTCGGGCCGCGTGCCCGGCGGCCAGGACGCCGACGGCGGCGGGGCGGCGATCGTACTGCCTTGCGAGCAGCCCCGCCCTGTCTGCCCGGGGCTGCTCACCACCGTGAGCCGGTCTCATGCCGGCTGCAGACCTATGGCACGCTCGGCCATGCGCATGACGACCTCCAGCATCATGCGTACGAGCACAGGCGCCCCGGCGATCTCGGCCAGTGCCGACAGCGCGGTGGCAGCGAACGGCCACAGCGCACGCAGCGCCCGACCCAGGTCGGCAGTGACGGGCAGACGGGACAGCGTGATCGTGATGGTCATGGCGGCCCTCCTCTCCTGCAGGGGGACGCCCCGCAGCAGCATCGCACCGGCGAGACGGCGGCCAGCACCATGGGCTTGATCTCCCACAGAGCTGCCGCGGAGAGTCAGCCACGCTGACGCCGGCGGGCGCGGGGTGTCACGAACTGAGATCGTTGACTATGGCAATCGCCTTCCAACACAGCGCCCACCTCCTTACCTTTCGCCCGTTCCGGGCGCACGCGAGCGCCGTCAGCACTCCCCATGGCCACATCGATCGACGGCACCCCTCATGTAAGAGCTTTGGCACTGCACGGCGTGATCCCGTAGCCGGGAAGCCACGTGGGGTTACCCCTTAAGCCGGGGAAACCTGTCCTGACCCTGGGCATCTCTCGATGTCGTGGGGTCAGTGGCCTGTATCCGTGTAGACGCCTCACCGAACGAGGTGCCTTCCACTTCAGGTAACCTCCTGCCATCTGCCCAGGTCAAGACCGGACGGCGAAGATCTCCCGTCCGGGCACCGGGGACACGGTGAGTCAACAGCTTGCTCAGGCCCCGCGTTCCGGCAAGTACTTCTCCCAGATCTCACGACCTCCCTCCGATCCCCATTGCGGGCATATCAGCTCCTTTCGCGAAGGGTCTGGCCGTCGCTCCCGGGCTCGTCGGCTGGGCGCACCGGAAATGTGACAGCAGACAGCCGGGCCAGAGCCGCCTGTTTCAGCCAGGCCATTCGCACGGCCAGCACGGCGAGCGGGAGCAGCGGGACGAGCATGAGGATGGCTCCGGCCAGGCGCTGGTCGGCGAGGAGGTCCGGCACGCCGGGCGGGGCTGCGAGGGAGAACCAGTCGGCCGCGACAGGAGGTCCGAACAGTAGGAAGGCCCCCAGGGCGAGGTGCACCGCGATGACCGCGGAGAGCAGCCACGCGCGGGCGGCCCAGGCGATCGGGCGAGGCAGCGGGTCGATGCCCGCCAGCACCCAGAAGACCAGCAGCCCTGCGCCGAAGAACAGGAACTCGGTGAGCAGGTGGGTGGCGTAGCCGGACAGAGACCAGGGCAGCCAGGCCGTGCCGTACAGGAGGAGGAACGGCAGGGTGTAGATGGTCAGCAGGAGGGCGGGGTGGGTCACACGCCGGTTGAGGAGCCGGGAGCCGAGGTCGCCGTACTGGGAGGCGGCGGTGGTGGCCTGGGAGGCGAGGGTGAGGGGAGCGCCCAGACAGAGCAGGAGGGGAGCGATGACGGTGAGGACGGTGTGCTGGAGTGCGTGGGCCGACAGCATCGCGCGGGCGTAGCCACCGACTCCGCCGAGCAGGACCAGCGCGGTCAACGCCAGGCCGGTGTACCAGGCGAGCGTGCGGCCGGGCGGCCAGGAGACGACCCTGCGCACGCCGACCAGGTAGCCGATGGCGGGCAGCGCCAGGAGCAGCAGGATCATCGGGTCCAGGCGGACCTCGGTGATCAGGACCCCGGGGTTGGTGAAGGGGGCGAGGTCGTACTCCAGCACGAGGTGGTCGTGGCCGCCGCCGCCCGCGGGTGGCGGGGAGCGGGACAGGCCGACCGCCAGCCCGATCGCCGCTGCCATCACGGTCAGCTCGCCGGCCGCCAGCCGGGCGAAGGTGCGCCGTACGGTCCGGTCGGCGACTCCCGCGACCGTGCGGCGGCGGTGGTTCCAGCCGAGCAGGGCGAGGAGCACGAGCGCGGTGACCTTGGCCAGCAGGAGCAGGCCGTACCTGGTCTGCCAGAGGTCGGACAGACTGCTCAGCCGTACCCAGGCGCTGGCCAGGCCCGAGACGGTCACGGCCGCGAAGCAGCACAGGGCGATCGTGCTGAACCTGGGCAGCACCACCGCGAGGTGGTGCGAGCGGCGGAAGTAGACGAGCACCGCGCCCAGACCGCCGACCCACACCGACGCCCCCAGCAGGTGCGCCATCAGTGCGGAGATCGCGATGTCGTGGTCGGCGGCGGAGGAGGCGTGCCCCACGTAGGCCGGCGGCAGGAGCGCGAAGGCGGCGATCGCCAGCGGGATCCAGCGGGGAACGCCCCGCAGTCGCGTGAACAGGGTCACCACGACGGCCCCGGCCACCACCACCAGCAGGGCCTGAGTCTGCGGGATGGACGTGCCGAAGCTCAGCAGGTCAGGAGAGTCGAGGAGGTTCGCCACGGGCAGCGGGATGATGTTCGACAGGGTCAGCACGTAGCTCAGGACGGCGGTGACCGCCCAGCCGAGCGCCCACCCACCGGCGGCGCGGACACAGGCCGCCGACTCGGGCGACGTCGAAGGGGCGAGGACCACGGCTGCCAGCAGCGTTCCCACGCAGGCGACCGCGCACAGGTCGTAACAGAACCGGACTAGCGGCAGCCCCCAGCTGGTGAGCGGTCCCGCGGTGGGCAGCCCGACGATCTCTGGTTCGGCGGCGCCGCCGCCGAACCAGAGGGCGGCGACCAGCACCGCGACGCCCACGGCGACGGCGGCACCGGCATAGATCCGTTCAGGCGCTCTCACGGCGGGTCCGCCGAGCTATCGCGATCCCCGTGCCGAGCAAGCCGACCACGATGCCGAGCCCGCCCAGCACCCTGGCCGTGACGTCGGATGACGGGCCGGGCGTCGCGGTGCTGACCCGGTTGATCGCGGCGACGGACGGCGACGACATGTGCTCATCGCCCCCGGCGGCGGCGACCAGCTTCAGCGTCGGCACCGGATGCTCGCCCTCGGATCCGTCAGCCTTGGGCGGGTCCGTCCACTTGACGACCTCGCCGCCGGAGTAGGTCTGGACGGTCGGGAAGGCGAGCTTGTCGACGTTCTTGGGCAGCGGCCCCACCGACACCTCGAACTCCTGGAACTGGCCGGGCTCGATCTTCCCGCCGGTCCAGGTGACCTTCAGCACGGACTCGGTGACCTTGTCACCGTCGTCGGACACGATCGGCTTGGGCAGCTTGCCCTCGGTCAGTGTGGACTTCCATCCGGGTACGGGCCTGACGGACACGAACGGCAGCGGATGGTCCTGGGGAAAGGCGATCTCGATCTTGCTGGTGGAGGCGTCGTCGCGCTCGTTGGGCACCCGGAAGGCGAGCTTGGTCCAGCCGCCCTGCTCCGCGGTGCCGGGATTGATCGTGACATGGGCGAGGGCAGGCAGCGCCAGCCCGACGACGAGCGCCATCGAGGCGCCGGTAATGGTGCCCGCGCGACGGCAGGCAGAACGGAAGGACATGAAGGTCTCCACGGGGTGACGGGACAGGGGGGCACGGAAGCCGACCCCAGTGGAGGACCGCGCCCCACGACCACGTGCCGCAGCACGCGATCATGAAGCTCACAGACGTGGGGAGTACGGGCGATGGCGGGTGTGGGGAGCTCGCCGAGCCTCAGGACCCGTACGGCCCGCGCGGCCAGCCGTCTCAGCAGCGACCAGAGCGCCGACTCGCCCCGCGCGAGCCACCACGCGGTCACCAGCGTGGCCGTCAGATGGCAGACGAGCATACCCAGGCCGGTGCTCAGGGCGTGCCCACTGGATGGGTGCGCGGGGGCGACACCCCAGGAGAACAGCGGGTGCAGCAGCAGCTGGGCGGTGCCGAGCAGCCCGGTGATCAGTACCGGGGACCGTTCCCGTCCGCCCAGCATCATCGCGACGGCCGCGATTGCGCCGACCGCGACGCCGGCCGTGCCGAGGCTTGGTGAGGTTCCGCCTGCCAACCAGTGCCCGCCCGCGGCCAAGCCCACGCAGACGGCCGCGAAGGTGGCCGACCGCGTCAGTCGTAACGGCAGCTGGGCGCGCATGACGCCCACATGGTCCCACACCGGGCGGGCCCTGGCCATGGCCAGGCCAGTCGCTTGGTGATGTCCGCCAACTGCGCGCGCTGCTCGGTGATGAGCCGGTCGGCAAGCTGGAGCGTGGGCCCGTGCCTACCGGCGGCCCGAACCACTTCCAGCGTGACCTCCCCCGATGGTCACACTCACTGAAAGTCCTACGTGGCGGTGACCGCCGAGAAGGCGGGAAGCCCGGCGACGGCCGGTCGCCTTGATATCCGGCTCAGATCAAACCCAGGGCCAGCATCGCATCGGCGACCCGCCGGAAGCCGTCGATGTTCGCGCCTGCCACGTAGTTGCCCGGCATGCCGTACTCGTCGGCGGTTTGCAGGCAACGGGCGTGGATGTCCTGCATGATCTCCCGCAGTCGTTGCTCGGAGAACTCGAACGTCCACGAATCACGGCTGGCGTTCTGCTGCATCTCCAGCGCGCTGGTCGCCACGCCGCCCGCGTTGGCCGCCTTGCCTGGTCCGAACGCGACGCCGGCCTCCAGGAACGCCTTGATGCCCTCCGGCGTGGTCGGCATGTTGGCCCCTTCGCCGACCGCGATGCAGCCGTTGTCCACCATGAAGGCGGCGTCGCGGCCGGTGATCTCGTTCTGTGTGGCGGACGGCATCGCCACCTCGCAGGGCACCTCCCACACGTTGCGACCCGGCACGAAGGTGACGTGCTCGCCGCGACGTTTCGCGTACGTCTGCAGCCGGCCGCGCTCGACCTGCTTGACCTGCTTGAGCAGATCCAGGTCGATGCCCTTCTCGTCGAGTACGTAGCCGGAGGAGTCGGAGCAGGCCACGACCACGCCGCCGAGCTGCTCGACCTTCTCGATGGTGTGGATCGCCACGTTGCCGGAGCCGGACACCACGACCCGCTTGCCGTCGAACGACGTGCCCCGCGCCTTCAGCATCTGCTCGACGAAGAACGTGCACCCGAAACCGGTGGCCTCGGTGCGCACCTGGGCGCCGCCGTACACGAGTCCCTTGCCGGTGATCACCCCGGACTCGTAGCGGTTCGTAATGCGCTTGTACTGGCCGAACAGGTAGCCGATCTCCCGCCCGCCGACGCCGATGTCGCCGGCCGGCACGTCGGTGTACTCGCCGATGTGCCGGTACAGCTCGGTCATGAAGCTCTGGCTGAAGTTCATCACTTCGCGGTCAGAGCGGCCCTTCGGGTCGAAGTCCGATCCGCCCTTGCCGCCGCCGATCGGCAGGCCCGTCAGGCCGTTCTTGAAGATCTGCTCGAAGCCCAGGAACTTGACGATCCCGAGGTAGACCGACGGGTGAAAGCGCAGCCCGCCCTTGTACGGCCCCAGCGCGCTGTTGAACTCCACCCGGAAGCCGCGGTTGATCTGCACCTCGCCTCGGTCATCGATCCACGGCACCCGAAAGATGATCTGCCGCTCGGGTTCGCAGATACGCTCAATGATCTTCGACTCGGCGTACTCGGGATGCTTGCTGAGAACCGGGCCGATGCTCTCCAGCACCTCACGCACCGCCTGGTGGAACTCGATTTCCCCAGGGTTACGGCGAAGGACGTTGTCGTAGATCGACGACAGTTTCTCGTGCAACACATAAGCTCCAAGGTCACTGATGCAAGTCTCCTCACTTTACGGGTCGCCTCGTTGTGAACAGGACGTACCCTCCCATTTCTTCGGCGTGGTGCTGGAGGTCTTCCGTGACAATGGCCCGCGTTCTGCGTAATTCGGTGGGCTAGAGATGCGAATCTGGGCTTTGAGCAGGACTGACACGGCTGTGGCCGCCTGGAGGGGCGTTTCTCTAGGCGGTGGTGTTCGGGCTGGTCAGCGGGGTGCAGGTTGGAGGTCGATGACCTGCTTGGGGCGGGAGATGCGATCACCACCACCACGACCGGCTGCAGGCCGAGCCGGTCGGCCGGTCGTCCTGAGCCGAGGACCAGGTGATCGGCGGCCAAGGTCAGCACGATGGGCCCCAGCACGCTGAGGGCGATCAAGAGCGGCACGTCAGCCTCCCCGCAGATCGCGTCGCTGGAAGGCGATGATCCCGGCCAGCGAGAGTGCCGCGGTGATCGCGTCCAGCCACAGCAGCGGGGTCGCTCGCACCGGCCCGCTCAGGGCCTGCGGCACGTGGGAGAAGGGGGACAGACCTCTGATCCAGTCGTCCAGTTGCAGTAGTTCACCCAGTTGGCTGAGCAGGGCGAAGGCCGCGAGCGCCGCCCAGGCGAGCGCGGTCAGCCGTGGTACCAGCCCGAACAACAGCATCGCGATCCCCGCCAGCGTCCATGTCGCGGGCACCTGCACCAGGGCCGCGCCGAGCAGGCGCATCGCCTGGCCGACGGGCTCGCCGGTCCTGATGCCGTGCGTGAGCCCGGTCGTCAGCCCGCCGACGGCCACGATCGTGGCGCTGCCGCTCAGGGCCACGAACAGGTGGCCGGTTGTCCAGCGCCAGCGGGGTACGGCCGTCGCCAGGACGGGCTCGGCCCGGATCGCCGACTCCTCCGCCTGCAGCCGCAGGGTGGCCTGGACGGCGTAGCCGCCTGCGACCAGGCCGAGCAGCCCCAGCTCGGCGGTCAGAAACGTGTCGGTCAGCACGTCGGCGCCGCCGCCGATCCGTGACAGCAGCTCGGCCAGAGAGGGATTGTCCCGCACGATGTCGCCCACGCTGTGCGCCAGCGCGCCGAACATCGCGCCCACGACCGTGAATCCGATCGTCCAGGTGAGCAGCCCGCCCCGCTGCAATCGCCATGCCAGCGCGAAGGGGCTGCTCAGGTCGGGGGCGGCGTCCCGTGGGCCCAGCCGTGGCGGCAGCAGGCCTGCGCCGAGGTCCCGCCTCGCGGACAGCAGGGCCGCGACCGCGACCAGCGCGAGCCCCGTCACGGCGAACAGCGCGACCACCTGCCAGCGTTCGCCGGCGAAGGCCCGGATGCGCTGGGCCCAGCCCAAGGGAGACAGCCAGGAGAGCGGTTCGATCCTGGCGGCGTCGCCGAGGGCGCGCAGCAGGAACGCCAGGCCCAGGACCGCGGTCGCGAGGGCGTTGGCGGTGCGGGCGTGCTCGGTCAGCTGCGCGGCGAGGATCGCGACTCCGGTGAAGGTCCAGCCGGTCCCGCTCACGGCCAGGCCGAAGGCGAGCGCGCCCGCCCCGGGCAGGCCCTGCCCGGCCAGGGCGAGCGTGATGAGCAGGCCGATGAGCAGGTTCGCGCTGCCGGCTACGAGCACCGCCGAGGCGGGGGTCGCGTGACGGCCGATCGCGCAGGCGCCGATGAGTTCGGTCCGGCCGGTCTCCTCTTCGGCGCGGGTGTGCCGGGTGATCACCAGGATGCTCATCAACGCGGCCAGCACGGAGGCCATCGTGGTCAATCGCCAGGCGGTGAGACCGCCGACCGAGGTGGCGTCGAAGACCGGGCCCGTCAACGCTTGCAGCGCCGGGGCTGAGCTGATGGTGACCCCGAGCGCTACCCGCTGGGCCGCCTGCGGGTACAGGTCGGCGATGGCGGAGGCCGAGGCGGCGATCACGCCGGGAATGAGGACGATCCACACCGGCAGCAGGACGCGGTCGCGGCGCAGCGCCAGCCGCACCAGCGTCAGCGTGCCGGTCAGCGGGCCTCCCGGCAGTGTGCCCGTCATGGCTTGACCTGGTAGTGCCGCAGGAACAGCTCCTCCAGCGTGGGCGGCCGGCACGTCAGGGCGCGAACGCCGGCGTCGGTGATGAGCCGGAGCGCGCTCGCCAGCTGCTCGGCGTCGATGTCGAACCGGATGCGCGAGCCGTTGACCGCCAGGTCGTGCACGCCCTTGAGCGCTGCCAACCCGTCGGGGACCCGGTCGAGCTCCGCGGTGATCGAGGTGCGGGTGAGGTGGCGGAGCTGAGCCAAGGTGCCGGTCTCCACCGCACGTCCGTCGCGGATGATCGTGACCTGGTCGCACAGCGCTTCGACCTCGGACAGGAGGTGGCTGGAGAGCAGCACGGTGCGGCCGTTGTCCCGTTCTGCGGCGACGGCCTCGCGGAAGGTCGCCTCCATCAGCGGGTCCAGGCCGGAGGTGGGCTCGTCCAGGATCAACAACTCCACGTCGGAGGCGAGGGCGGCGATGAGGGCGACCTTCTGGCGGTTGCCCTTGGAGTAGGCGCGGCCCTTGCGGCTGGGGTCGAGGTCGAAGCGTTCGAGGAGGGCCGCCTTGCGCCGAGGGTCGAGGCCGCCGCGCAGCCGGCCGAGCAGGTCGATGGCCTCGCCGCCGGACAGGCTGGGCCACAGGACGACGTCGCCCGGCACGTACGCCAGGCGCCGGTGCAGCTCGACCGCGTCCCGCCAGGGGTCGCCGCCGAGCAGCTCGGCGTGCCCGGCGTCGGCGCGCAGCAGGCCGAGCAGGATGCGTAAGGTGGTGGTCTTGCCCGAGCCGTTCGGGCCGAGGAAGCCGTGCACCTCGCCGGTGCGTACGGTCAGGTCGAGCCCGTCCAGCGCGCGGACCTTGCCGTACCGCTTGGACAAGCCACTGATGAGAACGGCGGGACTGTTCGCCATGGGCACCCCTGAAGCCGGTCCGATATGACGTTTGCCGACCAGACTTCCCGGCGCTCCACCATTGACGGTAACAGCGCCGGATCCACTCCGCTAGACGCGTTCTGACGAATTGGCCACGGCCTTCGCCCTTGAGTGCCGACTGTGATCCCCTCGTAGGGGCGATGAGAACCCCTCATCCTCCTGGCTGATCAGCCACCTAAGCCCAGGGGCGGGGGAAGGTGTCGCCGTCCAACCGGTCGCCCACGGCGAGTCCGAGAGGATCGGTCACGATGTGCTCGGTCCCGCTGTAGCGGGTCGCCTCGTCCATGTAGATGGTGACGTGCGCGAGCCGGGCCTGGTCGGTGCGGTTGGGCAGAGCCATGTGGCCGGTGTAGCCGCTGTGGAAGGTGCAGTCGCCGGCGCGGAGCGGCACGGTGACACGAGGGATCCAGCGCAGAGGCGGGTCCATCGCGAACAGGTCTTCCTCGTGGTGGAGGTCCTGCGGGCGCAGGCCGGTGCGATGCTGGGTACCGGGCAGGAAGGTCATGCAGCCCCGCTCCGGGGGAACGTCGACCAGCGCTATCCACGCCGACAGCGGGAGCCGGTCGCCCGCATGCGGCCAGTACGGACGGTCCTGGTGGAACTCGGTGGCGGCGTTGTTGTGCGGCTCCTTGACCAGCATCTGATCGTGCCAGAGCCGCAGCGGGAACCCGGCGAGCTGTTCGGCGATCTGGCCGAGCCGCGGGTCGAACGTGAGCTCTCTCAGCGTCTGGTCGTGTTGCCAGACGTTGACCAGCTGGCTGAAGACGCCTTGCTTCTCCAGGCTCTCCGCCCGATGCGCCTCCAGGAACGCCTCGGCGCTGGCCCGGAAGCGCTCGATCTGGTCGGGCTCGAGAACACCCCGTACTCGGACGAAACCGTATTCGCGGTACGCCGCCACAAGCTCGTCCGACACCCGGCCGTCGGCGCCGACGTCGCTGCCGGACTGCTCGTTCGTGGTCGTTGTCATCACTGACCTCCAGGGTTCCTACCGTTGGGATACTGCAAGCGTCGTCGTGGTGTGCCGCCACGGGCTAGGCCGATCCCGGCGAGTAGTCGTACGATCCCGACATGCCTGCCACGCTGCACGAGCACGCGCTGTTCGCAGGGAGCCCGGTCTTGGCAGGTGTCCACCACCTGAACGCCGACATCGAGCCGCACGCGCACGACTTCCTCGAGATCGCCGTGATCGGAGCCGGTTGCGGCCGACACGTGACCAGCCAGGGCGAGCACCCGCTGCGGCGCGGGCAGGTCATCGTGCTCCGCCCCGGTGCCTGGCACGGGTTCCGGGACTGCATCGACCTGACCGTCGCCAACTGCTGCCTGTCCGCTCAGGCGCTACGGGCCGAACTGGCGGCGCTGTACGACATCCCGATGCTGCGCCGGACGCTGTGGACCGATCCGGTGGCATCCGGCGCGCATGGCGTGGCGGTCACGACCGTCGATCCGGCCGCTGCCGAGGAGGCCATCGCGGAGATCGGCCTGCTCGAACGGGACATCGGAGCCGATCAGCGGCGGCCGGGCCGTGTGCTGGGTCGGCTGATCACCGTGCTCGGCGTCCTGGCCGATGGCCGTGACCCCGAACGGAAGACGCTCGAGTCCGCCATCCACCCCGCCGTCGCCGCCACCGTTGCCCGGCTCGAGGCGGCGCCTGCCCATCCGTGGCGGCTGGATGATCTCGCCCGGGCGGTCAACCTGGATCCCGCCTATCTCGGCCGGCTGTTCGTACGGTACGTCGGGTTGACGACGCTGGGCTTCCTGGCCCGGCTGCGGGCCGAGCGCGCCGCCACGTTACTGGCACACTCGGCCCTGCCGACTGCCCGGGTCGGTGCCGCCGTCGGCTGGGACGACCCGACATACTTCGCCCGCCGCTTCCGGACGCTGGTCGGGCTGACACCCACCGAGTATCGGCGACGTAGCCGATCAACCGCCCATACTCAGCTCAGCACCCCGGCCGTGTCGACGGACGAGCGGAAGAGTTCCTGAGGCTGCGGGAACCATGCTTGGACAGCTGGAGAAGGGGCGAGGTGCCCACACCCCGTCAGCGTGATCGTCTTGCTCCGCAGCATGACCGCTCTCCCTCCGGCCTCGGGGGTCCGGCCGCAACGAGGCCACGCGCCCGCCGTGCGGGTCGAAGGAGGAGCCGCTCAAGAACGACCTCACCACCCAGCCCTCCGAACCTCGGGGTGGCTCACCGATCCGGCGAAGGCGACCAGCCTGCGGCTTTGCGGACGATGGTGAGGAAGATCGTAAGGTTGGGGATGTCGTAGGTGTGGTGGGTCGCCCACGAGGAGAAGAGCGTGTTCTTCTTGTGGAGGGTCAGACGGCCCTGCGTGATCGGTGCGCCGTCGAGTTCATCCCAGGGAAGCAGTTTCTGCTTCCGGACGATCCCTTCGGGACTGATGGACAGCGGGCCGAAGGCGACGGTCTCTCCGGCGATGAAACGCTCCACCAATGAGGGCAGCAGATAATCGCTCACCACTTTCTGCTGAAGGATTCCAGCGAGGCCCTCAATATTCCGGAACCGGTTGTTGTAGGTGAAGCTGCCTCCGTCCACGGTCTCAATGGTCACGGCGTGGGCCGTCGCGTGGTGCGCGCCGTTGATGTAGAGCTCGGTCACGGTGCGGCGGATCCCGGCGATCCGCTCAAGGGGCAGGATGTACACCCGTCCGATCCGTGTTTCGACAAGGCCGCGTTCACACACATAGAGCCGTCGACCGATCGACAGAACGCGCGGCAGAATCGCCCACACCAGCACCGCGGAGCCACCGGCGAGCAACGGCATGTACAGCGCCTCCCCGGCGCCAACGACGACACCACAGAAGAGCATGAACGCCCCGAGCAGAAGCCTGCGCCAATCCCAGTAGTGAAACCCTGTCGAGAACCACCGCTCGACCGCCCCCAGACCCTGCCCCTCGGCCTCGGCCCTTACCTTCACCAGCCCTGTCCACAACGCCGCCATCGTTCCACCCCATCTCATGCCCGATTCATCACTCGATGGCCTTCGCTTTCGACCCGGGCAGGCGACGGCTCGCCGCCCGGCGACGCACGACCGTAAGGGGTCTCTGCCCGGTGAACGGGTGCCACAACGAGAGTACGGCGCGGTGGTGCGTGATCCAGTGGGGCGGAACGCGCATCACTCCGCTCTACCAGAATGTGGGCCAGTGCTCCGGCGTTTACGCCGGGGGTGAAGGGCCCACGTGGGAGTGCCCGCTAGGGCGCGAGCGTGCCCTGACCTTTCAGGTTTGTCGGCAGCAGCTTCACTCACACAGGTCGTTTCTGTTGCTCGATGTACTGCTTGAGCACGGTGAGCGGCGCCCCGCCGACCGACCCGGCGAAGTAGGAACCAGACCAGAAATGTCCGTCCCAGAGGTGTTTGCGTACGTGTGCGCTGTATTCCTTACGAAGCATCCGAGCCGAGACCCCCTTGAGTGAGTTGACGAGTTTGGACAGGGCGACCTTGGGCGGGTAGTGGACCAGCAGGTGGACGTGGTCGTGCTCGCCGTTGAACTCGCGCAGTTCGACCTCGAAGTCGGCGCATACCTCGCGCATGAGTTCCTCGCAGCGGATCAGCATCTCGCCGGTGAACACCCCACGCCGGTACTTTGTCACGAACACCAAATGGGCGTGGAGGTTGTAGACGACATGTCGTCCTGTTCTGACATCGGGGTTCGGATTCCATCGTGGTGACATAAACCAAATGATATGATCAGTGCGTGGAGAAGGTGAAGCGGACTCGTGCGCATGTGGCGCGACTCGACCTCAACCCGGCCCAGGAGGCCGTTTTGGACGGTCAAGCCCACACCGCGCGCGCCTTGTGGAACCTGCTCCATGAGTTCACGACCTTCCGCCAGGGCCGGTTCGCGTCACTGAAGGCCTGCGACGCGGCGATTCGGGAAGCCCGCCACGAGATCGAGTGGATGGGGCAGCTCCCCGCTCAGGCCGCGCAAGCCGTGCTGAAGACCTACCGGCAGGCGTGGGCGAACTTCGTCAACCCCGACCACCCGGCAAAGCGCCCGACGTTCAAGGGCCGGTTCCG
>NZ_JBEXUP010000028.1:0-73878 GCF_040614375.1 Nonomuraea sp. NPDC005983 | reverse complement strand
AAATACACCGTATATACAACACAATTTCACTACCCGACGCTCTTCAGATCTCCCTGACCCGCTCGGGCGGGACGCCCAGGGCGTCGGCCGCGATGCGGGTGAGCGCGGTGCGCGCCCCGGTGCCGATGTCGGCGGCGGCGAGCCGGACCACGAAGTCGTCGTCCTCCGCGGTGGCCGTGGCCTGCGAGGGGAGGCGTCTGGACGGGTAGGTGGAGGCGGCGACGCCGGTGCCGACCAGCCAGCGTCCCTCGCGGCGGACGCCCGGCGCGGGATCGCGGCGCTCCCAGCCGAACAGCCGGGCGCCCTCGCGCAGGCAGGCCACCAGGTTGCGGGAGCTGAACGGCAGGCCGCTGTCAGGCTCGGTCTCGGGCTCGTTGCGGACGCGCAGCTCGACCGGGTCGAGCCCGGCGGCAACGGCCAGCTCGTCCATCGCGGACTCCAGGGCGTACATGCCGGGGCACTCGCCGGGGGCGCGCATCCACGACGGAGTGGCGACGTCCAGCCGGACGAGGCGGTGGGCGGTGCGCAGCGCGGGGGTGGCGTACATGACACGGGCGGGCGCGGCGGCCTGCTCGGCGAACTCGACCAGCGTCGAGCTCTGCTCGGCCACCTCGTGGTCGAGCGCGGTGAGGCGGCCGTCGACGTCCGCGCCGATCCTGAGCCGCTGGATCGTCGGCGTCCGGTAGCCGGTGACGTCGAAGAGCTGCTGCCTGGTCAGCGACACCTTCACCGGACGGCCCACGGCCCGCGCGCACAGGACGGCCAGGATGGCGTGCGGCCGGGTCGTCCCCTTGGCGCCGAAACCGCCGCCGACGTGCCGCGACACGACCCGCACCTGCTCGGGCGCGAGGCCCAGCGTCCTGGCGATCGTGTCGCGGTCGGCGGAGACGCCCTGCGTGGAGTCGAAGACCGTCAGGCCGCCGTCCTCGAACCACACGGCCAGCGCGGCGTGCGGCTCCATCGGGTTGTTGTGCAGCACCGGCGTCGTGTAGGTCACGTCCACGGTGACGGCCGCCGCGGCGAGCCCGGCCGCCACGTCGCCCTTGACGGTGTCGGTCGGCAGGCCGGGGTTGACCTTCTCCGGCCGGTACAGGCCCGGATGGTCGGCGCGCAACCGCACGTCGTGCCGGTCCTCCCGGTACTGGACGCGGACGTCGCGGGCGGCGGCGCGGGCCTGCTCCAGGGTCTCGGCGACGACGGCGGCGACGATCTGCCCCCGGTAGGCGACGTCGGGGCGCTGGAACAGCGCCAGCTCGGGGGCGGCGTCCGGCGACAGCTCCGGCGGATGCAGGCAGGACAGCACGGCCAGCACGCCCGGCCTGGCGAGCGCCGCCCGCGCGTCGACGTCCGTCACCCGGCCCTTGGCGATCCCCGCCTGGACGGCGAAGGCGTGCACGACCCCCTTGACCGGATACTCGGCGGCGTACGTGGCCAGCCCGGTGACCTTCTCGCGGCCTTCGATGCGGTTCATGTGGCCAGCTCCCGGAGGGTGTGCACGATGAGCCTGCGGGCCAGCGGCACCTTGTAGGCGTTGCGCGGCAGCGGCCTGGCCCGGTACAGCTCGGCCTCGGCGGCCCGCGCGAACGCCTCGTCGCTCACCGGGGCGCCGATCAGCTCCTCCTCGGCGCTCTCGGCCCGCCACGGCATGTGCGCGAGGCCGCCCAGCGCCATCCGGCAGTCCCTGATGACGCCGTCGCCGCCGACGTCGAGGACGGCGGCGATCGACACCAGCGCGAACGCGAACGACGCCCGCTCGCGCACCTTGCGGTAGGCGGACACGCCGGGCGGCGGCTCCGGCAGCTCCACGGCGGTGATCAGGTCGCCGGGGCCGAGGACGGTGTCGAACTGCGGCTCGCCGCCGGGCAGCCGGTACAGGCCGGGCATCTGGAGGACCCGGTCGCCGCGCGGCCCGGTGACGTGCACCTCGGCGTCCAGAGCGGTCAGCGCGACGGCCATGTCCGAGGGGTGGGTGGCCACGCACTCGTCGGAGTATCCGACGACCGCCAGGTTGCTGTGGTCGCCCTCGATCGCCGGGCAGCCGGTGCCGGGCTCGCGCTTGTTGCACGCCTTGGACACGTCCTGGAAGTACGGGCAGCGGGTGCGTTGCAGCAGGTTGCCGGCGACCGTCGCCTGGTTGCGGATCTGCCCCGACGCGCCGGCCAGCACCGACCTGGCCAGCATCGGGTACCGCCCGCGCACCAGCGGGTGGGCGGCCAGGTCGCTGTTGCGGACGGCCGCGCCGATGCGCAGCCGGTCGCCCACGGGTTCGACGGTGTCCAGCGGCAGCCTGCTCACGTCCACCAGGTACTGGGGTTCCGCCACGCCCAGCCGCATCAGGTCGACCAGGTTGGTGCCGCCGCCCAGGTACATCGTGCCCGGCTGGTAGCGGCTGACCGCATCCGCCGGGCTGGTGGCCAGCGCGTACTCGAACGGCCTCATGGCTTCACCGCGCCGACGGCGCTGATCGCGCTGATCGCGCTGACAATGTTGGCGTACGCGCCGCACCGGCACAGGTTGCCGCTCATCCGCTCGCGGATCTCCTCGGCCGTCAGCTCCGGGTCGGCGAGGAGGTCCTCGGTGACGTAGCTGGGGCCGGCCTCCCCCAGCATCCCGGCGGCCGAGCAGAGCTGGCCGGGGGTGCAGTAGCCGCACTGGAAGGCGTCGTGCTCGATGAAGGCCACCTGGAGCGGGTGCAGCCGCTCGCCGTCGGCCAGGCCCTCGACGGTGGTGATGTCGCGCCCGTCCTGGGCCACGGCCAGGGCCAGGCAGGAGTTGGCCCGCCGCCCGTCGATGAGGACGGTGCACGCGCCGCACTGGCCGTGGTCGCAGCCCTTCTTCGAGCCGGTCAGCCCGAGCCGCTCGCGCAGCAGGTCGAGCAGCGACGTGCGCGGGTCGACGCTCAGGGTGCGCTGCTCGCCGTTCACCTGAAGGGTGATCTCTGCCATGGCGCTCGCGTACCCGAGGCCCGGTCCGGCCAACCCCGGCCGATCGCCAAAGTCCTGGACGATCAGGGAACGGTGCAGTCGCGGATGACCAGACTGCATCTCCGCGGTGTGCCGGCCCGACCGCTGCGACCACGCCCCGTGGCGCCTCTTGTGAGGCGCCACGGGCGGCTCAGGCGAGGCGCGCCGGCCGTTCCGAGGGCGGCGGGCGGTTCAGACCAGGCGTCCGACGTGCGCGAGCGCCTGTTTGAGCAGGACGCCCTGCCCGCCCGCCATCTCCTGCTGCACCATCGGCGAGGCCGCCTCCTCCGGCGTGAACCAGACGAGGTCGAGCGCGTCCTGGCGCGGACGGCAGTCGCCCGCGACCGGCACGATGTACGCCAGCGACACGGCGTGCTGGCGCGGGTCGTGGTACGGCGTGACACCCGGCGTCGGGAAGTACTCCGCGATGGTGAACGGCTGCGGCGAGACCGGCACGTTGGGCAGCGCCACGGGGCCGAGGTCCTTCTCCAGGTGGCGCAGCAGCGCGTCGCGGACCCGCTCGTGGTGCCGCACCCGCCCGGAGACCAGCGCCCGGCTGACCGTCCCGTCTGGGGCGATGCGCAGCAGCAGGCCGACGTGCGTCACCACGCCGGTGTCGTCGACCCGCACGGGGACGGCGTCGACGTAGAGGATCGGCATCCGTCCCCGCACCGACTCCAGGTCTTCCGGGGTGAGCCAGCCCGGTACGGTTTCGGTCTTTTCGGTCATTGCTCGATCGTACTTCCCGGCCCGGCTCGTGGTCCGGCCGACAGGGCCGCGGGGGTCGCATATCTCCTTGTTTCCAGCTTTCCGACTAATTACGTTCTGTTCACAGACCCGATTTCCTTCCTGTCCCCTCTTGGCAGTTCGGCTCCCTGACACCTAGGGTTCAGTGCAATGCCACACATTACTGAGAGGCCAGATGGCGTCGGAGCAGGTCACGCCGCATCCGGGGGATCGCGCGGGTGCCGTCAGGGCGTCCGCAGGCGGGTCGCGTTCGTGAAGGAGAGGACCAGGTGACCACGTACACGATTCCCGGGATGCGGGTGCGCGACCACATCGAGGAGGTGCCGCTCGACTGGTCCGACCCCGGCGCGGGCACGATCACGGTGTTCGCCCGCGAGCTGGCCGACGCCGCCCGCGCCGAGGACGACCTGCCGTGCCTGCTGTACCTGCAGGGCGGCCCCGGCGGCAAGGGCCCGCGGCCTGTCGGCACGTCCGGCTGGCTCGGCCAGGCGCTGCGCACCCACCGGGTGATCCTGCTGGACCAGCGCGGCACCGGCCGCAGCACCCGGATCGACGGGCGCAGAATGAGCGCGCTCACCCCCGAGCAGGGCGCCGAGCACCTCGCCCGCTTCCGCGCCGACTCGATCGTCGCCGACGCCGAGCACCTGCGCAGGAACGTCTTCGGCGGCAGGCGCTGGGAGACTCTGGGGCAGAGCTACGGCGGCTTCCTGACCCTGACGTACCTGTCGAAGGCGCCGCAGGGGCTGCGCGCCTGCTACGTGGCAGGCGGCCTGCCCGCCCTGGAGCCGGACGCGTCCGAGGTGTACCGGCGGACCTATCCCCGTGTCGCGGCGAAGAACGAGCACTTCTACCGCCGCTACCCGCACCACGTGGAGACGGTGGGCAGGCTCGCCGACCGGCTGGCCGAGGGCGACGTCCTGCTGCCCGACGGCGACACGCTGACCGTGCGGCGGCTGCAGTCGCTGGGCATCGACTTCGGCATGAAGCCCGGGTACGAGCGCATGCACTGGCTGCTCGACGAGGCGTTCGAGGGCGACTACCTGACCGACACCTTCCTGCACCAGGTGCTCGCCCGCTCCGCCTACAGCGACAACCCGCTCTTCGCCGCGCTCCAGGAGAGCATCTACGGCTCCGGTCCCGGCGCGACGGCGTGGGCCGCCGAGCGGGAGCGCGGGCGTCACCCGGGGTTCGCCGAGACGTCCAGGCCGCTGCTGTTCACCGGGGAGATGATCTATCCCTGGATGTTCGAGGAGATCCGCGGCCTGCGTCCCTTCCGCGCCGCCGTCGAGCTACTCGCCGAACGGGCCGACTGGCCGCCCCTGTACGACCTGGACCGGCTCGCGGCCAACGACGTCCCGCTCGCCGCCGCCGTCTACTTCGACGACATGTACGTCGACGCGGGCCTGCAACTGGACACCGCGGCCCGGATCGGTAACGCCCAGACATGGGTCACCAACGAGTACGAGCACGACGGGATCGGCGAGGAGCGCGTCTTCGCCAGGCTCACCGAGCTCGTACGTGACATCGGAGGAGGTATCACCGGTGAGTGAGGGTAAGCTGCCGAAGTTGTCAGAGATTCCGGCGTTCATGGAGTACATGGGCCAGGGCTGGGACGTCCCCGACCGGACCCCGCCCGTCGTGCCCGGCGCCGCCGAGGCCGCCGCCGCCCACCGGGCCAGGCTGGCCGCCGCGCTGCCCGGCCAGGAGATCGTGGTGGCCGCGGGGCGCGCTCCGGTGCGCAGCAACGACACGTTCTACGACTTCCGTCCCGACAGCGACTTCTACTGGCTCACCGGCTGCACGGCCGAGGCCGCCGTGGTCACGGTGCGCGACGGCGAGGCGACCCTCTACCTGCCCGTCCCCGCGTACCCCGGCGAGCCGGGCTTCTTCGCCGACGCCGCCCACGGCGAGCTGTGGGTGGGCGCGGCGCCCTCCCTGGCCGACTGGTCGTCGGCGCTGGGGATCTCCGTGCGCCCGCTCGCCGAGCTGCCGGACCCGCCCGCCCTGACGGAGGAGGCGGGCCGGGTCCTGGCCGAGCTGCGCATGATCAAGGACGAGTGGGAGGTCGATCAGCTCCGCCAGGCCGTGGACCGGACCGTCGAGGGCTTCGCCGCGGTCATCGCGGAGATCCCCGCCGCCGTGTCGGGCGCGGGCGAGCGCTGGCTGCAGGGCACCTTCGACCGCTACGCCAGGGCCCACGGCAACGGCCCCGGGTACGCCACCATCGTGGGCAGCGGCAAGCACGCCCCGACCCTGCACTGGGTCCGCTGCGACGGCCCCGTCCTGCCGGACGAGCTGCTGCTGCTCGACATGGGCGTGGAGGTGCGCAGCCACTACACCGCCGACGTCACCCGCACCTTCCCCGCCTCGGGCAGCTTCTCCCCCGCCCAGCGTCAGGTGCACGACCTGGTGGAGAAGGCGCACCGCGCGGCTCTCGCCCAGGTGGGCCCGGGGCGCCGCTTCACCGACTTCCACCACTCCGCCATGGAGGTGATCGCCCACGGCCTGGACGACTGGGGCCTGCTGCCGGTTTCGGTGGACGAGGCGCTGTCCGACCGCGGCCAGCACCACCGCCGCTACCTGATCTGCGGCATCGGCCACCACCTGGGCCTGGACGTGCACGACTGCGCCAGGTCCAGCCACGAGGCCTACCAGGGCGCGGTCATGGCCCCGGGCATGGTGCTCACCGTGGAGCCCGGCCTGTACTTCCACGCCCACGACCGCACCGTCCCGCCGGAGCTGCGCGGGATCGGCGTCCGCATCGAGGACGACCTGCTCGTCACCCCTGACGGCGCCGAGGTGCTCTCGTCCGCCCTCCCGCTGGACGCGACCGGGCTCGAGCACTGGATGAAGACCGCCTGACCACGCCCGCCGGACGGCCCCGCACCCCACGGTGCGGGGCCGTGTCCGTTCTCCGGCATCACGGCGGCGCGGTCAGGTAGCCGCTTCTATCCCCCCGCGCCGGCTCTGATGGCGCGGGGCGGGGCGCCCAGCTCGCGACGGCACGCCTTGTTGAACGCCTGGACGTCCGCGATCCCCACCGCCGCCGCGACCGCCGGAATGGGCAGCGTCGACTCGCGCAGCAGGTGACGGGCCCGCTCCACCCGGCGGCGGCGGACGTAGGCCACCACGGTGCTCCCGGTCTCGGCGCGGAACAGCCGGGTGAGGTGGTTGTGGGAGATCCCGGCGGCCCTGGCGATGTCCGGCACGGCCAGCGGGCTCGCCAGGTTCGACTCGATGTGCGCGATGGCCGCGGCGACGGCGACGTGCGGCCCCGCGGCCTCCGCCAGGCGGGCGACGTGCCACAGGACCGTCCACACCTGAGCCGTGGCCATCGCGGGCTCGGCGGGCGCGACGGCGATGGCCTGCCGCAGCAGCCCCGCCAGCAGCGGCGTCTCGGCGCCCGCGTCCTGCATCACCGGCACCGTCCGCCCCGTGCCCGTGCCTGTGCCTGTGCCTGTGCCTGTGCCGGGCAGGCGCAGGTGCGCGTAGAGATGCTCGGACCTGCCCCGGTACAGGTAGTGCACCTGCACGCCCGGCGGGATGAGGCTCACGTGGCCCTCCCTGATGGGGTGTGTGGTTGCGCCGACGGTGAGTTCGGCGGAGTACCCGTACAGGTGCAGCTGCCACAGGTCGGGAAGCATGAACACGTCGCGGCGGCTCCTGACCCCGTGCACGCTCACGCCCAGGTTCACCACGACGGGCGGCTCGTCCAGCGGGACCCACACCCACTCCATGGTGAAAAACTACCAGTAATAGTGATCCTGACCCACGAAAGCGCAGGCACTTTCCTTCTAGCGTTGATGCATGCCAACCAGCAATCACCTCCTGTCCTCGGTACAGGTGGCACGCTTCGTGGCGCACGGGTTCCTGCGCCTGGACGCGGTCGTGCCGGACGAGATGAACGCCCAGGCGACCGGCGTGCTGACCGCCGGGATTCCGGCCGTCCCGTACGGCACGCCGCTCACGGACGCCTTCCCCGAGGGCTCGTTCGCCCGCCGTCTCGTCGACCTCCCGCCGGTCGCCGGAGCCCTGCACAGCCTCGTCGGCCCTGACCCCGCCATCGACCACCACGCCGTCCACGTGCGCGAACCCGACGAGGGCAGGGCGCAGCCACTGCACGGCGACGCGATCATCGACACGCGTCCCGACGCGTTCGACGTCCAGCTCATGTACTACCCGCAGGAGGTCACCGCCGAGATGGGCGGCACGCTGCTCGTACCGGGCAGCCACCTGCGCCGCACCAACGAGAGCGACACCGGGCGCTACCAGAACCTGCGCGGCCAGATCAGGCTCACCTGCCCGGCGGGCACGGTCCTGCTGCTCCACCACGGCATCTGGCACGGCGGGCGGCGCAACGACAGCGACAGGCGCCGGTTCATGTTCAAGATCCGCTTCAATCCCGCGGTCCCGCAGGTGCGGCTCTGGGACACCGCCGACCTCGCCGACCCGGCCGTCGCCGCCGAACTCCGCACCCGCTTCCCCTGGTACGAGCACGCCACCGGACGCCTGGAGATCTACAACCGGGTCCAGCTGTGGCGGGCGCTGACCGGCGACGACAGCTTCGACCTCGACCACTGGGTGACCCGCGTGACCAACCGCCCCCGGAGAACCGCATGAAGCAGCACGTCCTCGTCCTCTACCTCGCGACCTCGGCGCTCGACGCCCCGGTGGTCGGCTGGTCCTCCTACGACGGCACCGGACGCACCACCCCCACGACCGGAGACGGCGACGACCCGCCCTACGCGACGGGCGTGGACGCGCTGCGCGACGGCTGGCGCCTGTTCCAGGCCTCGCAGCTCATCCCGCCGTACCCGGGCCACGAGTACGACACGTCCTTCCTCAAGCACGAGTTCTTCTTCGAGAAACTCGACAACGACCCCTCACTCTGAACCCGTCACCCCTCGGTCGGACGCACCCGCTGGTCGCCCCTGGCTTCCTGCGCGACCTGCACGACCTGCGCTCGATCGTGGAGCCCTCGGTCGCCAGGCCGGCCGCGCTCCGCCGTACCCCCGAGCAGCTCGACGCGTTGCGACAGACGCTCGACGCGATGGCGGCGGCGACCCGCTGCGGATCGAGGACCACTGGCAGGTGCTGACCAAGGGCGGCTTCTACCGGGGCGGCCCGGTGCTGTCGAGCGCGGTGGCCGGGCTGGACCAGGCGCTGTGGGACATCGCGGGCAAGCACTACGGGGCTCCCGTCCACGCGCTGCTCGGCGGCCCGGTGCGCGACAAGATCAGGGTCTACGCCTGGGTCGGCGTGGTAGTCGACGAGCAGGCGGTGCGGCAGGCGGACCGTCATCCGCACGCCTGGCGCAACCCGGTGTGGCGGCACGACGACGGCTCGATGGCTGAGTGGTGATCACGCAGGCCTCCCGCAGGAGCCGTTTCGGCCTGCCTTTGCTGCGCGGCCGGTGCCGCGCCGGCTCAGTCGCCGTGGAGCCCATCGGGATCGCAGTAGTCGACCTTGTTCGTGGGCTGGAAGTTCGCCACGATGATCTCTCGCCTGAACTGCCCGCCCGTCGGCACGTCCTCCGCGGACGCCTCGAACGTGAACTGCTGGGCCGGGCGGAGCTGCTTGCCACCGATGACGACCGGCCTGCGGACCATGTAGATCGCGGGGAACGGGCAGCAGTGGTAGCTTCCGAGCGGCTCGAGTGCGGCGTTGACGGCGTACCTGATGAAACCTTCGCGGAAGGCGGCGTTGATCTCCGCCTGGATCCGGAGGGTCGCGGCCGGATCGGGGTCGTACTCCCACATCTCCTTGATGGACTGCCAGGCCCGGGGGTCGGCCTTCCAGAAATCGCGACGCTGCGGATCCGTGAGGCACCAGGGGTCGAAGTCGCGGGCGTTCACCGTGAGCGAGTCGTAGGTGGCGGGGGCGGGGGCGGGGGCGGCCGAGCCCCGGTAGCCGGCGATGCGCTTGGGCATCGCGATGAGCTGGCCCAGATGGTAGTAGAGCTCGAGTGCCCGCTGGAGCCGTCCCTCGATCGCCTCGTGCAGGCGCGGCTGGGGGTGGGCCTTGAGCAGGCCCTCGGCGTAGTCCGCGGCGGTCGCCGCCTCGGCGGCGAGCTGTCGGAGCCGTTGCAGGTCGCCCCGGTGCTCGTAGGCGTCGGCGACGGTCTGTTCGAAGATTCCGAAGGCCACCTCGGCGTGCTGGCGAATCGCCCGCGACGCGGCCAGCATGCCGTGCAGATGCGGCAGCGGACACGGATCGGCCTCGGCCCATTCGGGCAGGTCGGCGGGCAGCTGAAGTTCTTCCTCGACCAGGTAGCCGGGGTTGCCCGCGGCCTGGCGGGCGCGTGACACCCAGCCTTCGACCTGGTCGAAGCACGCGGCCACCTGCCTGCTCGTGACGGTCGGCACGTATCCGGTGGTACGCGGGTCGGCGGCGTAGTCGGCGTCCAGCAACTGTTCGCCGATGGTCTGCAGGACGAACGCGTTCCACGTGCACAGCAGCTGCCCGGAGGCGGATCGGGGGCCGTGCCAGAGGTTGACGCCTTCCTGGGCGAGGCGTAACCGCAGGGCCTCGGCGTGTTCGAGCTCGGTATAGACGATCCCGCCCGCGCGCCGATACGCCTCGAGTTCGTCCGAACGCACCTCGCCCTTGAACGCCGCGACCACGCGGGTCACCAGCGTCGGCTTCGTCGGGTCCGCTGTCGTCACGTGGGTCCTCTCTCCAGCGCCGGATGGTGATCCGTACCCTAAGCCGTTTCACACGCCGACGCCGGACCCCTTCACCGGCGAGAGGCAGTGATCGTGCAGCGGGTCGTGGTCCGGTGGTCCAGGTGCGGGCCGCCGGGGCGCGCCCGGCGGACCCTCAGTGGAGGCTCGGCGGCCCCTGTTCGATGCGACGCATCACCGGCGCGAGCCGGACGATGTCGTCGTCGATGGGCCGCCGTTCGTCCCACCACGTCGCGCCCGCCTCGGCCAACGGCCCCAGCAGGTCGGCGGACTCGGCCGCGCCGGTGGGGCTCACGCCGCCCACGACGACCTCGAAGGGCCGGTCCACCTGGTCCCCGCGGTGCTCCTGGACGTAGCCGACCAGGTCGCGGACCTCGCCGGCGGCCGGCGCGTGGCCGTACCTGGCGGAGGCGAAGAGCGGGATCGCACCGTCCCATCGGGCGGCCCGTCGCATCGGCCTGCGGTTCGGCCAGTACCCGGCGATCCAGACCGGCACCCGGGGACGCTGCACCGGAGTGGGCAGCAGGGTCACGTCCCGGACTTCGTAGTGCCGCCCGCTGTGCGTCACCGGGCTTCCCGACCAGTACCGCTCGAGCAGGTCCAAGCCCTCGTCGAGACGTTCCGCGATCACCACCGGGTCGGTGGACTCGCCGAAGCTGCCGTACTCGTCCTCGATCGGTCCGCCGAGTCCGGCGCCGAAGATCACCCGCCCGCCGCTCAGGTTGTCCAGCGTGGCCACCTGGCGGGCGAGTTGCTGGGGCCGCCGTCTGGCGACGGGGGTGACCATGGGGCCGAGTCTGATCCGGGAGGTCGCCAGTGCGGCCGCGGTCAGCAACATCCACGGGTCACCGAAGGTCCATTGTCGGCTCTTGTAGTGCACCACGTGATCCCAGAGGAACAGCGCGTCCCAGCCTGCCTCCTCCGCCGCCAGAGCCACCGACGCGACCGTCCTCGCGTCAGCGAAATCACCGAAATTCGGAACATTGATCGAGAAGCGCATGGTGGCATGATCCTTCACCCGTCGAACCCGGCGCAGCCCTTTTATCTCCACGGAAGGGGCAGCGCACTCCGCCGAGGTCAGTCGGCCCGCTCCGCGTAGGGTGACTCTTCCCAGGCGTTCACGTCTGCGATCTTGTAGCGGACGTACCTGCCGATCCTCACGAAGCGCGGTCCACCATCACGTGAGTTCCATTGGTACACGGTCGAGACGGGAACACCTACCCGTTCCGCAAGGTCCTCTGGAGTCAGAGGCTTCGCTACCACCGGTCCCCCCACGATCCCGGCCGCCTTTCGCAACGCTTGTCGCCACTTGCCAATGTGACGCATTTGACGCATTTGACGCAAGTGTCACACAATGACGCGTCACACGCTTCGGCAACCTCGCATGCTCACGACAAGAATGCGATGCCCGCGAGGTTGTCCCGGGACCTCCCCGAGAGATCTTGACGTCACCTTCGGCACGGACGGGCGCCCGAGAAGATTTTGAACCGTCAGTCGTCCTGCGCCCTGGGGTCATCGGCGCGGTGCGTTGCCGCGATCACTCGCATCAGCGAGTGGTGCAGGCGCTCAAGCTCTTCGATGTCCATGCCGAGTCGGGCGATGATGGCGGGAGGGATCTTCTCCGCTTCGTCTCTGAGCCGCCGACCGTCGGGAGTAAGAGTCACAGCCAGGGCGCGTTCGTCCTCGCTGTTGCGCTCGCGGTGGACATACCCAAGGGCTTGGAGCCGCTTGAGCAGCGGAGATAGCGTGCCGGGGTCGAGCTGGAGCAGTTCTCCCAGCTCCTTTACCGACAGGGGCTCGTTCTGCCAGAGCGCGAGCATGACCAGGTACTGCGGGTGGGTCAGCCCCATCGGTTGCAGCAGCGGTCGATACAGGCCGATCACGCTGCGCGAGGCGATGCTGAGGGCGAAGCACACCTGCCGATCCAGCGCCAGCAGATCTGTTGCCTCTCTCACAGTCTCCATGCGTGGCACGCCTCCGATGCCCTCTGGTAATTTACTTTGTGTACAAACTGATAGCCTACCAACAGATAGGCTACAAATCGATTGTGGGCTGCCCTCGCAGGGAGGAACACCTCATGTTTCACCGCAAGCCGATCGAGGAGCGCATCGCCGAGCGTGTGGCGAAGCTGCCTCCACTGAAGGAGGGCAAGCACTTCGAGCACGGCCCGGCCAAGTTCGTGTTCGTCACGCTGCTCGCCGCGGTGGCAGCCATGCACCTCATAGGGCTGGCTATCGTCATGCACTTCGCCTGACCAAAGCCAACACTGCATGGGCAGACGCCACCAGCACGGCGCCGCCGACCACTCCCCACGTAGCGATGGCAGCATCCAGACTGTGGTGACCGTCAGAGCGATGCCGACCACTCCCCCACCCTGCCGCTCCAGCGCCAGACCGTCCGCCCCGGCCAGGACGTCGATGATCGCGGCCTTGACATCACCCGGAGTCGCACGCGGCCCCTCTGCGCGGCCGCCCCCGGCGCGAGGCTCACGCCCGGCCTTCCTCGTGCTGGTGAACTCCTCAATCCAGCCCATCGTCAGGTCGTCGATCCGGCCGGCCGCAGGTTGGCGAGCGATGCACTTCGGCTTGGCGGTGTACAGCCATCGCATCAACGCCGCCCACCGCGGGGGCGTACCACCCCCGCCAACCTCAAGAACCTCTACGGCACCCACCCCGAGCCATCCGCGATGGCGTCCTGCGCGAAGAGTTGCACCGCCCGCCAGGCCGAGCCGTCGAATACACCGACCGCGCCCCTCTCATTCTGGGCTTCCTCGCCGAACACCTCACGGGCACCCCGATGAACCGGCTCGCCACGGAACGGATCTGGCAGCCGCTGGGGATGACCGACACCCGCTTCGGCTCTCACCGAAGCAGCAACGATGGGCTGTCCTGCTCACCAACAAGTTCTACTACAGCCGCGACCGCGACCCGTTGATGACCTTCCGCGCGCTCGCGTTCGACTGATACAAGTTCCGCAGCGCGAAAACGCCCCGCCCCTTCCGGAGCGGGGCGTTCTTCGCGTGTTCGTCCTCAGATGGCAGTGACCACCCTGCCGTTCAGCAGAGCCGTGGCCTTCCAAGGCCGTGTCAGCAGCACATGCTGGCGTTTGCTGGCGACGCGGTCACGGCGAATGCGGCGGTCATGCCGGTCGAGACCATGATTGCTAGGGCGAGGGCGATGATCCGACGGCGCATGGTGTCCTCCTTGGCGACAGGGGTCTGAAGCGCCTTAGCTTCTGCCTTTTGTGTCAACAATTCTGGATGCGGCCATGGTGGGGCAAAACGTTTCCACGCTGATGCAATACCTCAGTTCAAAGCCCGAGAGCGAATCCTTATATTTCACGAGTTTGCCTGCGTCGTTGGGTTCCTTCGGCCACGATAGTGCTCCTGCACGGCGCCATATCCATCGCGGAACATGACAAAGCGGGGATGCCATGAGTTCTGAAGCAGCTCTACCCAGCAGCAAAAACACGCATAGCGCGGGCGGGACCAGGGTGCTCGACGTGGTCCGCGACGTGGTGGCCGGGGTCGCGCCCGAGGAACTCGTGCTCGTGGACGGGCTGGCCGGGCTCGACGACGACGCGGTCATGCGGCGGCTGGGCCGGCGGGGCGGCCGGCGCGAGCCGTTGGGGTTCGGCCTGGGTGAGGTCGCGGTGCTGGTGACTCCGGTGGTGTGGCTGGTGGTTGACGAGGCCGCGCGGCGGTTCGGGAGCGCGGTAGGGGAAGACGCGGCCAAAGGGACGAAAGCCGTGCTGCGCAAGCTCTTGCGCAGGCCGGCGGCGGCCGTGGTCGTCCCTGACCTGACACGTGAACAGCTTGCCGGAGTCCACCAGCAGGTGGTCGAGACCGCCGTGAAGCACGGGCTGGAGGACAGTCGCGCGCGGCTCATCGCCGACGCCGTAGCGGGCAGGCTCGCACTGGCCGCTGCAGGAGGCGACGCCGATGAACCGGACGGCCCGGACTCCGACGGCACCGCGGCCCTGGATTAGCGATGGCGAGCGTGGTTGCCCCGCCACGAATCGACGAGCGGGCGATGGCCGCCGGCACGACCGTGCGGTTCACACTGCTGCTGGTCCTGCTGGTGGTGAGTAGCGGCTCCATGATGCAGGCCGTGACCAACCGGTTCTACGGCGCATCCGACTACGGTTGTCTGCTCGCCGCCGGAGGTGATCCCAACCAGGGCGTAGGCCGAGCCACCGCCGCCAGGATTGTTCCGTACTTCGACGCCTACCAGGCATGCCGGGACCGCTACGAGCCTGGGGCGCCGTTGTGGCTGACCCTGCTGTGGCCGGTCCTGCTGGTGACGGTGACCGTCGTGCTGTTTTGGTGTCTGCCGCGGTGGAAGGCGCGGCGCGGCCGGCTCGTCCCGCTGGAGGCGATCGACCACGACGGCGAGATCCGGCGCAGGCTGGCGGAGTTCGCGGCGGTGGCCGGTCTGGACCGCCTGCCGCGAGTCGTCGTCGACCCGGCGGCAGCCTCCACCAGCGCGGTGGTGTTCGGCAGCAATCGCCGGCCGATCGTGTGCCTGCACGGCGGCCTGCTCGCCCGCAGGAGCACCGACCCCACCGCGTTCCGAGCGGTGGCCCTGCACGAGTTCGCCCACGTCCGCAACGGCGACGTCACTCTCACCTACGCCACCATCGCCGTGTGGCGAGTGTTCATCGCCCTGGTGCTCCTGCCGTACGTCCTCTGGAAACTCAGCGAGATCCCCGCTTCCGCGCGGTCGCAGTGGTGGCCCGCTGATGCACCGTATGCGACGCGTGAGCTGCTGCTTGCGGTCGTCATGGTCACGCTGGTCTATCTCGCCCGGTCGGACGTGCTGCGCAACCGGGAGATCTACGCCGACCTCGCCGCGGTGCGCTGGGGCGCGGATCCGCGCGGCTGGGCGTTCACGGCATCCGACCAGGCCGGGGGCAGGTTGCGGCGGGCACTCGGCTCCTTCGTCGAACTGTGGCGCACCCACCCACGCTGGAAGCTGCGCCGGGACGCTCTGGCCGACCCGGCGGCACTGTTCGGTGTGCAGGCGCTGCCGATGTTCCTGACCGGGGCCGCCGCCCTGCTGATCGAGACTCAGACGGAGGCCTACTGGTCACTCGCAGTCAATGCCTCGGCGGCCCGGACGACGACGACTGCGCTGGTGGCGGCGGGTCTGACCAGCGGGGTGGCCGGGACCGCGCTGTGGCGGGCCGTGGCCCACGCGGTGCTCACCGGGCGCCGCATGCCCTCCGGCGTGCGTGCGGGGCTGTGGCTGGGAGCCGGATTGGTGGTCGGCGAGCTGCTCTGGAACCGGGTTGCGATCGGGCAGTGGTTGCCGAACCACCCGTTGGTGCTGGCGCTGGTTCTGTGTGCCGGAGCGGTGTTCGGCTGGTGGACCGCGCAATGCGCTCAGCTCTGGGTCAGGGCGTGGCCTGGGCGCACCATCCAGCCGGCCATGCTGCTGGGCCTGTCGGCTGCGTGGTTGGTGCTGACTTCGTGGTTCGCGTGGTGGTCGAGCCAGGGCACGCAGCTGACGAGCCTAGGGCTGTTCTACGGTGCCGGGGCGGGTCGGGTGGTGCAGGACACGTTCGGCGTCTTTCCCAACGACGATCCGGCCATGCTGTCCATGATCGGCGTGGTGTTGGAACCGCTGTCGAGCCTCGACGGGCCCCTCGTCCTGTCCGCGGTCGCGGCCTTGTGGGTGGTGCCGCTGCTCGCCTGGACGCTCCGCCCGGCCACGGTCCCGCCCCGCTGGGCATTCGGCGCCCTGGGCGGGGCCGGCAGGCCGGCGGCGCCAGGGGAGGTGTCGCCGCCGCTTCGGCGCGTGCTGCTGGTCGCGCTGGCGGGCGTGCTGACGTGCTGGGCCGCCGTCGCGGTCGTGATGGGGTACATGCACACCTGGCAGTCCCCGTCCGGGGAACAAAAGTCCTTCTACGTCCTGGTCTACCAGGCGTGGGCGCTCGTGGCCCTGGTGGCGGGGGCCACAGCGGCCGCCATCGCCGCGAGCGTCCTGGCACGCCGCTACCGGCTGCTCGTCGCGCTGATCACCGCCGAGAGCGTGGCATTGGGCGGCCTCGTCGGCCACTTCGTGCTCACCGCCGCGAACGGATGCTTCCAGCCGCTGAACACGCTGGCGACTCGCTGCCAGTGGCGGCCGGGCGTGGCCTGGTCACTCGTCCACATGCTTCTGGGCTATGTCCTTGTGCTCACCGCGATCACCGCGATCATCGCGGCCGCGATCGTGTCAGCGGCCCGGAGGGCCTGGCGATCCAGAACGGAAAGCACTGTCCCCGAGCCGCGGTCCGGACGGGTGCAGGGTGGGCTCACCGCCCGTCGCCTCTGTGCGTTGGCGTTGTCCGCCGCAGCGGTGGCGGCAACCGTTACAGCAACCGGACAGCAGAGCTCGTCCGAACAACAGAGCTCGTCCGGACGCACCCCCAGGATTGATGTGCAACAGCTGGTGCCCGTCGACGACGCGGCTGTGCCTGACAGCACCAGGCGCCTGCAGGTGGCCGCCTGGTGGTTCCGCGGCGGGCAGGACCTGCAGGATCGCTACATCACCGTCCTCAAGCGTCTCATCGCGGCCCAGAAAGATGCCGCGGACTCCGGGCACGGTGACGTCGACCCGGCCCTCTTCCGCCCCCTGTGCATCGACATGGGGCAGATCGCCCGCGACGCCGGCCGTTACTTCCCGGCCCCCGACCCCGAGATCCAAGCACTCTGGCGGACGTTCATCACCCAGGCGGAGAAAGCCGGCGGGGACTGCCAGCAGAGCCTGGATCACGGCGACACCGACCTCTTCACCGCGTTCATGAACGAATTCACCGAGGCAGCGAAGGCCCTCGTGTCGGTCTCAGGCCGGGTTCTCGAGGCGGGCCGGGCCGCCTTCCAGGAGAAGCCGGGGGGCCTCCCAAGCCGCGAATAGCGAAAACTCGGCAGCCATCGGTGGCCATGCCGCCCCTCGGACCTGCGAAATTATCACCGCACCGGCAGGCCGGTGACGGCGCGGCCGATGATCAGCCGCTGGATCTCCGACGTGCCTTCGAAGATGGTGTAGATCTTGGCGTCTCGGTGGAAGCGTTCCACCGGGTGCTCTCTGGTGTAGCCGGCGCCGCCCAGGATCTGGATCGCCTGCTCCGTCACCCATACGGCCGTCTCGCCCGCCACCAGCTTGGACATGGAGCCCTCGGCCTGTTCGAACGGCCTGCCGTTCCTGGCCATCCAGGCGGCTCGCCAGGTGAGGAGGCGGGCGATGTCGACGCGGGTCGCCATGTCCGCCAGCAGGAAGGCTATCGCCTGGTTCTCGCCGATCTTGCGGCCGAACTGCTCGCGCTCCCTGGCGTAGTCTCTGGCGTACTCGAACGCCGCTCTGGCGATGCCCACCGCCATCGCCGCCACCGAGGGACGGGTGGTCTCGAAGGTGCGCATGGCCGCCTGCCCGCCTGCTCGTTCGCCGTTGCGGACCTTGGCCAGGCGGGCGTCGAGCTTGTCCTCGCCTCCCAGCAGGCAGGAGCCGGGGACGCGGACGCCGTCCAGGACGACCTCGGCGGTGTGCGAGGCCCTGATGCCGTGCTTTCTGAACTTCTGGCCCATCGACAGGCCGGGGGTGTTCGGCGGGACGACGAAGGACGCCTGGCCGCGGGCGCCGAGAGCCGGGTCCACTGACGCCACCACCACGTGGACGTCGGCGATGCCGCCGTTCGTCGCCCAGGTCTTGACGCCGTCGAGGACCCAGTCGCCCCGGTCGTAGACGGCTCGGGTGCGGATGGAGCCGATATCGGAGCCCGCGTCCGGCTCCGAGGCGCAGAAGGCGCCCAGCTTGACGTCGTTCTCCGTGCCGAACATCTGCGGAAGCCACTCCCCCAGCTGTTCCTGGGTGCCGTTCGAGGCCAAGGCGGCGGCGGCCAGGCCGGTGCCGACGATCGACAGGCCGATGCCCGCGTCGCCCCAGAAGATCTCCTCGAACGCCACCGGGAGCGCCAGGCCGCTCTGCTCGAACCACTGGGTGGCGAAGAAGTCCAGCGAGTAGAGGCCGGCCTTGGCGGCTTCCTGGATGACAGGCCAGGGGGTTTGCTCGCGTTCGTCCCACTCGGCGCCCGCGGGGCGGATCACGTCCCGGGCGAAGGCGTGCACCCAGTCGCGCACTTCGACCACGTCGTCACTGAGCTCCGGGCAAAAGCCGCTCATACGCTCGCTCCCTGAAATGTCCGGTGGTGGGCGGCCGCGCACGTGACCCGGCCGCCCAGGCGTTACCGCCGGTAACACGCTACCGGCCCACCGTTGCCCGCAGGAAGGCCAAGCGGGACTACTTCAGCCGCGCGGACCCCAGCACAGCCAGCGCCCCCGCGGCCATCGCGACCGCGAGCCCGAACATGAGCGGGACAACCCGCCGAACGCGGCCGCCACCTGCGGCCCGACGCTGCCGCCGACGGCGAGGGCGAAGGAGAACAGCGCCAGCGCCGTGCCCCTGGCCTGGCCCGCCCTGGACGAGACCGACTCGTTCAGGCTGGGCAGGCCGCCCGTGATCGCCGCGACGTAGACGGCCAGCAGGAGCGCCAGGCCGAGCGCGGTGGCGTCCGCGAAACCGATGACGGCGAGGGCGAGCGCGCCGAGCGAGAGGAGGGAGACGACCCTGGTGGTCGCGGGGATCCGGCCAAGCCAGGGCATGAGCAGCGGGATGAGCACGATCGTGGCGGCGTACCGGAGCAGGAGCACCCGGTCGAACAGCAGTGCGGGCACGGACCGGTAGGCCGACAGGAGCGACCCCGTGGCCGCGCGCGGCAGGTCTGGCAGCATGACGGCGCGCAGTCCGAGTGCGGCCAGGGCGAAGCCCGCCGCCGACAGCAGGAACAGGCCCCGCCAGCCGATCGCGTCCACCAGCAGCTGGGACGCGACCTGGAGCAGCACCGCCGAGGCCAGGAACGCGCCGGTCACCGCGGCGATCGCGACGACCCGGCGGCGGGGCTCCAGCCGCTCCGCGAGGTAGGCCATGCCGGCGGGCGGGAACGTCGCCACGGCCAAGCCCTGCAGGGCCCGCAGCGCGAACGCCACCTCCGGACCGGGGCTCGCGGCCACCAGCGCCGTCGTGACGGCGGCCAGGGGGAGACCGAGCATGAGCAGACGTCTGCGTCCCAGGCGGTCCGACAACGGGCCGAAGACCAGGAAACCGATGCCGTAGCCGATGCCGAAGGCGGTCACGAGCCAGGTCAGGCCGCCCGCCGACGTGCCCCAGCCTGTCGCCATGTCGTGCAGCAGCGGGATCACCACGTAGAGCTGACCGCTGACGAGCACGGCGGTCAGGGTGAAAGCGGCCAGCGTCCGCCCGAAGGGGGCGACGGCGCTCCGAGCGGCCGAACGGCCTGGGAGCGCATCGGGTGGCGTCGCGTGGCGAACGGGTGTGTCGTCTCGCAGGCGCACGTTGTGGCGCAGACGGGCGTCGGCGCGGCCCGGAGATACGCGGCCGTTGCCGCACGGAGATGCGCCGGCGCGGCTCGAAGACGCGTCCCCCCGGTACACAGGCGCGTCGCTGTGACGTGGAGGTACGTCGTTTGGTGAAGGCATGGCGTCGCGGAGGGGGCTGCCGGGTCGGGCGCGGCGGCGGGCGGTCAAACGAGGAAAGGAGATAGCCATGGGCTGGACCGTAGCCAACCAACTAGTTGGACGTCAACTGTTTGGTTGGTTTGCAACCAACCGGTTGGTAGTGGCAGGATGGCGCCATGGCAAGCAAGGTCTCAACCGCCGCGACGCGGGCCGCCCTGCTGGAGGCCGCACGCGAGGAGTTCGCCGCGTACGGCGTCGCGGGCGCGCGCGTCGACCGGATCGCCGAGCGCGCGGGAGTCAACAAGGAGCGCATCTACGGCCATTTCGGGAGCAAGGAGAAGCTCTTCGACGCAGTCATCACCGAGGCGCTCGACGACCTCACGGCGCAGATCGCGCTGCCCGGCGCCGACCCGGTCGACTACGTGGCCAAGCTGACCGACTACTACCGGGCCCATCCCGAGCTGGTGCGGCTGTTGATGTGGGAGGCGCTGAACTACCGCGGCCAGGAGCTGCTGCCAGGCCAGGAGGCGCGGGTCGAGCGCTGCGCCCGCAAGAGCGCCTCTCTCGCCGAAGGGCGCGGCGAGGAGCCGTCGCCGGCCACGGCGCGCACGCTGTTCCTACTGACGGGGCTGGCGCTGTTCCAGTCGATGATGCCGCAGCTGGCCCGCATCATGCTGGGCGACGAGGCCGACTCCCCCGAGGGCAAGCGCCACCTACGCGACCAGGCCGCCGCCTTCGTCGCCGCCGCGCTGAAGTGACCCCGCCGCGTGCGCGCCGCCCATTCGGGGCGCACGTGTTCGCGTAGTGGGCAAATGGCCGCATAAGGCGCCGCGGCCGTTTCGGCTCGCCTTCGGCCGGTGCGGTCGGCTCAGGTCGTGGCCGCGTGCCGTTCCAGGAAGGTGTAGACGTCCGCCTCGTCCACCCCCGGGAACGACCCGGGCGGCAGGGCGGCCAGGACGTGGGAGTTGGCGCGCGCCGAGGGCCAGGCGTAGCCCTCCCAGCGTTCGGCGAGTTCGGCCGGTGGGCGGCGGCAGCAGTCGCCCGTCGGGCAGTTCGACCTGGTGCGGTTGGTCGTCTCGCGCCCCCGGAACCAGCGGGACTCCTTGAACGGGACCCCGAGCGTGATCGCGAAGTCGCGCTCGCGGGACGGGTCCACGTGCGCGACGCAGAAGTACGTCCCGGTGGGCGAGTCGGAGTACTGGTAGAAGACGGAGAACCGGTCCGGCGAGGAGAACACCTGGCGGCCGGACCACTGCAGGCACATCCGCTGCCCCTCGATGGCGCCCTGCTCGTCGGCGGGGAAGACGATGCCGTCGTTCTCGTACGCCTTGTAGATGATGCCGCCGGCGTCGTTGCGGACGAAGTGGCACACCAGCCCGAGGTGGTGGGTGGCCAGGTTGGTGAAGCGGTGCGCGGCCATCTCGTACGAGACCGCGAACACGTCCCGCAGGTCCTCCACCGACAGCGCCCGGTCGGCCTTGGCTTCCTGCAGGAAGAGCGCGGCGGTCCGCTCCGGCACCAGGACCGCGGCGGCGAAGTAGTTGGCCTCGGTGCGCTGGCGCAGGAAGTCGGCGAAGTCGCGGGGCTTGCCGTGCCCGAGGGCGAGGTGGCCGAGGGTCTGGAGCAGGATCGTGCGCGGGGTGTGCATCCCGAGCTGCTCGTGTTTGACGTAGATGCGGCGGTTGCGGAGGTCGGTGATGGAACGGACCGATCTGGGCAGGTCCTGGGCGGTGTGGACGGTGTAGCCGAAGTGGGTGACGAGGCTCTGGACGGTGCTCTGCGACAGGGCGCCGGTGCGGTAGCCAACGGCGGTCAGGGCCTCAGCGGCGGCCTTCTCGATCTCGGGGAAGTAGTTGCCCAGTTCGCGCTGCCTGCGCCGGAGCTCGGCGTTGGCGGCCCTGGCCTCCTCGGGCGTGGCCGTCCCTCTCGCCTGCCTCGCCCGCAGCTCCCCGTACAGTCCGAGCAGGTGCTCCAGGACGTCGTTCGGGACCCGCGCCGACACCTTCAGCCTCGGCAGCCCAAGGCCCGCGTAGATGGGGTCGCGCTGGGCCTCCTCCAGGGCGATCTCCAGTTGGGCGCGGCGGTTGGGCGGCTGGCGGCGCAGCAACTCCTCCACCGGGACGCTCAGCGCCGTCGCCAGCGACTTCAGCAGCGACAGCTTCGGCTCTCGCTTGCCGTTCTCCAGCAGTGACAGCTGGCTGGGCGCCCGGCTGACCCGCGTCCCCAGGTCGGAGAGGGTGAGTCCGCGTTGTTTGCGCAGGTGGCGCAGCCGCTGCCCAAAGGCGATGAGATCGAGCTCCTGCGTCAAAGACAGCGGTTCTTCGCCCAGCAAGGAGGCCATGCGGGAATCTTAGACAGAAATTCCGCCCATTTTCTACCCCCGTGTAGTGCGTCCGGCGACGAAGGCCTGCCCCACCGGGCACCCCGTCCGCAAGCGGTGTTGCGGGATGCGGCGGCAGCCCGGTCATCGTCTCGCGATGGGCGGCCTCGCCGGGGCGCCATGTGACCGGTGGGAGCCCCGCGACGTGAGTGCTCTCGGCATTGGTCTAGTCCAACAGGAAAAGTTGCGATTTCTTCTCTGTCGAATACTGACAAGTATTTAGCTGACAGGAAATTTCATCGTTCTTCTGAAGAGGTGAGCCTTTGGTGTGACCGCTTGAGGGCAGAGACTCAGCACAAGCACCCAGGGGACGACAAAGGAGCAGAGCGATGAACGATCGCCTCAAGGGAGCTGCCGAGCAGCTGCGCGACGAATGGGAGAACGACCCTCGCTGGGAGGGCATCGAGCGCACCTACAGCGCAGAAGACGTGATCAGGCTGCGGGGCAGTGTCCAGGAGGAGCACACGCTGGCACGGCTGGGCGCCGAGCGGCTGTGGAGCCTGCTGCACAGCGAGGACTACGTCCACGCCCTGGGTGCGCTGACCGGCAACCAGGCGGTGCAGCAGGTGAAGGCGGGCCTCCAGGCGATCTACCTGTCGGGCTGGCAGGTGGCCGCCGACGCCAACCTGGGCGGGCAGACCTACCCGGACCAGAGCCTCTACCCGGCGAACTCGGTGCCGGCGGTCGTGCGCCGTATCAACAACGCGCTGCTGCGCGCCGACCAGATCACCTGGTCGGAGGGCGTCACCGACGGCCCGCACTGGCTCGCGCCGATCGTGGCCGACGCCGAGGCCGGGTTCGGCGGCGTGCTGAACGCCTTCGAGCTGATGAAGGGCATGATCGCCGCGGGCGCGGCGGGCGTGCACTGGGAGGACCAGCTCGCGTCCGAGAAGAAGTGCGGCCACCTGGGCGGCAAGGTGCTGATCCCGACCGGCCAGCACATCAAGACCCTCAACGCCGCCCGGCTCGCCGCCGACGTGGCGGGAGTGCCGTCCCTGATCATCGCGCGGACCGACGCCCAGGCCGCGACGCTCCTGACCAGCGACGTGGACCCCCGCGACCAGCGCTTCACCACCGGCGAGCGCACGCCCGAGGGGTTCTACCGGGTCCGCAACGGGGTCGAGGCGTGCATCGCGCGCGGCCTTGCCTACGCACCGCACTCCGAGCTGCTCTGGATGGAGACCGGCACGCCCGACCTGGACGTCGCCCGCGAGTTCGCCGAGGCCATCAAGGCCGAGTACCCCGACCAGATGCTCGCCTACAACTGCTCCCCGTCGTTCAACTGGAAGAAGCACCTGGACGACTCCACCATCGCCAAGTTCCAGCGAGAGCTGGGGCACATGGGGTACAAGTTCCAGTTCATCACGCTGGCCGGGTTCCACTCGCTGAACTACTCGATGTTCGACCTCGCCCAGGGGTACGCGGCGGACGGCATGACCGCCTACGTCGAGCTGCAGGAGGCCGAGTTCGCCGCCGAGTCGCGCGGCTACACCGCGACGCGGCACCAGCGCGAGGTCGGCACCGGCTACTTCGACCTGATCAGCACCGCCGTGTCGCCGGACTCGTCCACGACCGCCCTGAAGGGGTCCACGGAAGAGGAGCAGTTCGCCACAGCCCACTGATCAGCACGAACGCGCCGGCGACCTCCAGGGCATGGGACGGCTCCCCGGCGGACGAGGGCCGCGCCAGGCTTCCCCCCGGCCTGGCGCGGCCCCTTCACGTTGTCGGCCTTACGAGGATGCGGGCGGGGAGGGCGGCTGCCCGGGCTTGACCCGACGCTCTGAAGTGGCGTCACGGGCCTGGCGGGGTCAGCTCAGGGCGGCGGACTCCTCGGCCTCGACCTGGCGGTTCCAGTCTTTCTTGACCGCTCGCCAGGCCTCGTCGTCGGCGCCGAGCCGCCAGTAGCCGGAGATCGACAGCCGCTCCAGCGGGATTCCGCGCTCCACCCGCAGGTACCTCCGCAACTGCTTCACGAAACCCGCCTCGCCGTGGACGAACGCCTGCACGTCGCCCTCGGGGAAGTCCAGGCCGCGCACCGCCGCCACGAGCGCCTCTCCGACGGGGCCGCCCGCGCGGTGCAGCCAGGTGACGCGGGTGTCGCCGGAGGTGGGCAGCTTCTGCTCCTCCTCCGGCCCCTCCACCTCGATGAACACGTGCGCCGGCGCACCCTCGGGCAGCGCCTCCACGGAGGCGGCGATGGCCGGCAGGGCGCTCTCGTCGCCGACCAGCAGGTGCCAGCCCGCCGACGGCGCCGGAACGTACCCGCCACCGGGCCCGATCATGAACAGCTCGTCGCCGGGGACGGCGCCGGCGGCCCAGGGGCCCGCCAGCCCCTCGTCGCCGTGGTAGACGAAGTCGAGGGTCAGCTCCCGCGTGTCGGAGTCCCAGAACCGTACGGTGTACGTGCGCAGCCGCGGCCAGAGCTCTTTCGGCATGGTCTCGCGGACGTTCCGCACGCTGAACGGCGCCGGGTATTCGACGCCCTCGGGGGGGAACACCAGCTTGACGTAGTGATCGGACATCCCCGAGGTGGCGAAGTCGTCCAGCCCGTCACCGCCGAGCACGACGCGGATCATGTGCGGCGTGATCCACTCGGTGCGCAGGACGACGCCTCGGTGGTGGTCCCTCGGCTTCTCCGACATCCGGCGGCTCCTCGTGCGATTACTTAGGTGTGCCTAACCTACACCCATCGGCGTGTCGGCGTAGCGGGCCTCCCGCCTCCGTCTGGCGGGCAGGCACGTGCGGGGGCGCGGATCACGCCGCGGCCGTGTCCTCCAGGTCGCCCGATCCCGCCGCCGCGACCGCGCTCAGGAAGCGGGCCATGTGGCGGAAGGACAGGCGGGCCTCCGGCAGGACGTCCGCGAGGATGGGGAACACGTGCGGCATGCGCGGCCACTCCTCGTAGGTCACCGGCACCCCCGCCTGCCTGGCCTTGAGCGCCACGCGGTAGCCCTCGTCCCTGAGGACCTCGGTCGAGCCGGTGACGATCATCAGGGGCGGCAGGCCGGTGAAGTCTCCCAGGACGGGCGAGACGAGGGGGTCGTGGGGATCGAGGCCGGAGGTCCAGCGGCGGGCCAGCCAGCGGATCCTGCCCGCCGACAGTATGGGGTCCTGCCAGCTGTTGGCCCGGCGCGGGATGTCGGTGAGGTCGGCCCACGGCGAGAGGCAGATGGCCGCGACGGGCAGGGGCAGTTCGCGGTCGCGCAGGGCCAGGAGGGTCGCCAGGGTCAGGTGGCCGCCGGCCGAGTCGCCGGCGAAGATGACGTCCGCGGGCCGGTAGCCGCGGCCGAGCAGGCAGTCGTAGGCGTCCAGGGCGTCGGCGAGGGAGTCGGCGAGCTTGTGGACGGGGCCCTGGCGGTAGTCGAGGGCGAGCACGGGCCGGCCGGCCACGACCGACAGGCGCCAGGTGATCGAGCGGTGGGTCCTGGGCGAGCAGGAGAAGTAGCCGCCGCCGTGGAAGTAGAGCAGCACCTTGCGCTCGTCGGGGCTCTTCCCGGCCCGCACCCACTCGCCGCCGCACGCGGTGAACTCCGCGGGCACGATGTCGACGTGCTCAGGCTGGTGCGCCGGGACGAGCCTGGTCAGCTCGCCGATTCTGGAGCACGCGTCGAGTGCGAGGGAGTGGCGCATGAGCAAGGTGGAAGCAGGCTTCAGGGTGCCGCGCATCAGGCCGGTCAGCGCGCGGGCCTGCCAGCTCATGGGGTAGTTCGGAGCAACATCCATATCGATCTGCTGCATCACGGGCCCTCCGAAGGATCTCCTCCCCACGCGGAACACCGCTCTACCAGGTAGTAAGTATCTCATCGCTTACATGGATATTTCGCCCATGTATCACGCTGTGAAATATGCCCGGATATTCAGGGACATCGCTGCCACGCAAACTCGGCGTCAAGGCGGGACATCGACGCGACCCGGTCGGTGCTGCGCTTCGTTTATCGCGTTGCGGACCGCTGAGGGCCGACCGGATAATTTCCAGGCTCGGCCGCCGCACGGCCGCGCGTCTGCTCCTGTCCGCACACCGACACGGCTGGTCACCGTGCCGTCACCCTCCGGAGGTGCAAAACCATACCGCTCTACGCCCGGCTCGTCCGGTACGGATTCCGCAAACACGCCACCTACGTCTGGGCCGCTCTCGCCGGCGCCTTCACCAACAGCGTCTTCGGCATCCTGCGCGCCTACATCCTCATCGCGTTGTGGCAGGCCAGGCCCAATCTGGCGGGCTACGACATGGCCGACGCCGTCACCTTCTGCTTCATCACCCAGGCCTTCATCGGCCCGATGCAGCTCTTCGGCGGCGGTCTGAGCATCCCCGAACGCATCCGCAGCGGCGACATCGCCCTCGACCTCGTCCGTCCCGCCCCGCTGCAGCTCTGGTCGCTCGCCGAGGACCTGGGCCGGGCGGCCTACCTGTTCCTGGTCCGCGGCATCCCGCCGACGCTGGTGGGCGCGGCGGTGTTCGGCATCGTCACCCCCGGCGACGCGCGCCAGTGGCTCGCCTTCCTCGCCAGCTTTCTGCTCGCGGTCGTGACCAGCTTCGGCTGGCGCTACCTCGTGGCGCTGTCGGTCTGCTGGCTGATCGACGAGCGGGGCGTGGCCGTCTTCTCCATGGTGCTCACCACCCTGTTCAGCGGGATGATGCTGCCGCTCGCCCTGTTCCCCGGCCGGCTCGGCGAACTCGCCAGAGCGCTGCCGTGGGCCGCGATGGTCCAGGCCCCGTCCGACGTCTACCTCGGCAAGGCCCAGGTCCTCGACTCGCTGGCCCTGCAGGCGTTCTGGGCCGCGACCCTGTTCGCGCTCGGCACGCTCGGCACCCGGGCGATCCGCCACAAGGTGGTGATCCAGGGTGGTTAGGACGTACCTCCTGCTCGCCTGGACGTGGACCCGCGCCGCCACCGCCTACCGCGCGTCCTTCACCCTGATGACCGTCCTGGGCCTGGTCATGGCGGGCACGGACGTCGCCGTCATCCTCATCGTCTTCGCCAACACCACCGAACTGGCGGGCTTCTCCCGCGACGAGGTCCTCTTCCTGTACGGGACGGCGAACCTGGCGTTCTGCACCTGCGACCTGCTCCTCGGCAACCTCGACCGGATCAGCCAGCACATCAAGGCGGGCACGCTCGACACGATGCTGATCCGCCCGGTCAGCCTGTGGGTTCAGATGGCGACCGACCGCTTCGTCCCGACCCGGGTCGGCCGCAGCCTCCAGGCGGCGGCCGTCCTGACCTACTCGCTCGCGGTGCTCGACCTGGACTGGCGGCGGCTGTGGATGGTCCCGGTCATGGTCGTGACGGGGTTCGTCATCTTCGCCTCGCTGTGGACCATGGCCGGGGCGATGCAGTTCGGTCTGACCGACGCGCCCGAGGTGAGCAACGCCTTCACCTACGGCGGCGGACAGCTCACGCAGTACCCGCTCAGCATCTACGGCCGCGACCTGGTGCGCGGCGTGACGTACGCGCTGCCGCTCGCCTTCATCAACTGGCAGCCCGGCCTGTACGTGCTGGGCCGCGAGGATCCGCTCGGCACGCCCGCGTTCATGCGGTTCCTCGGGCCCGTCGCGGCTCTGGCCCTCGCCCTGCTGGCCGGCGCGGTCTGGCGCCAGGGCATCCGGCACTACCGATCCACGGGGAGTTAGGGATGATCGAGCTTGACCGGGCCGGACGCTCGTTCAAGGTGAAGAGAACCGTCGTGCACGCCGTCCATGACCTGTCGTTCACCGTGGCGCCGGGAGAGTTCGTCGGCTACCTCGGCCCGAACGGCGCCGGCAAGTCCACCACCATCAAGATGCTCTGCGGCATCCTCACCCCCACTTCAGGCAGGGTGCGGGTGGCCGGGCTCGACCCGTCGCGCAAGCGCACCACGCTGGCGCGGCGCATCGGCGTGGTGTTCGGGCAGCGCACGACGCTCTGGTGGGACCTGCCGCTGCGGGACAGCTTCGAGCTGATCCGGCTCCTTTACAAAGTAGATCACGCGCTGTTCCGGTCCCGGCTGGACGAGCTGGTCGAGACGCTGGACCTGGCGTCCTTCCTGAAGACGCCGGTGCGCCAGCTCAGCCTGGGCCAGCGGATGCGCGGCGACCTGGCCGCCGCGCTGCTGCACGCACCCGAGGTGCTGGTCCTGGACGAGCCCACGATCGGCCTGGACGTCGTCAGCAAGGCCGGCATCAGGACGTTCCTGCAGCGGCTCAACGCCGAGCAGGGCACGACCGTGCTGCTGACCACGCACGACCTCGGCGACATCGAGCGGCTCTGCCGCCGGGTCATGCTGATCGACCACGGCCGGCTGGCCTTCGACGGCACCCTCGACGACCTGATGGCCACCGCTCCCGAGCAGTCCACCATCGAGGACGTGGTCACGCGCCTCTACACCGGCAGTCCCTAGCCGGACGCCGTCCGCCGGGAGGAGTCGGACGCGTGCCTGCGCACGCCGCCCTCGAGGACGATCAGAAGTAGCTGCCCTCCGGCGTCTGCTCGTAGCCCTCGTCCTCGTCGTCATGCCGTCGTGCCCAGCGCGACGGCATGAGCACCGGGATGAACAGGACGACCCCGAGCAGCGCGTACACGCCGGTGGTCAGCAGCGTCTTGGCGCCCGCTCCGGCGTCCCTGAGGAGCTGGTTCACCGACGGCTCGGCCGGGATGAGGGAGATCGCGCGGGTCACGTCGAGCGCGTAGACGACCGTCCAGGCCAGTAGCACCATCGCCGGCACGAACGTGGCGAGCGGTGAGATCTGCCCCGCCACGACCAGGCCGACGACCAGGCCGATCGCGGCCATGGAGCCGAGCGCGATCCACATCGTCTGGCCGCCCGCGAGGTTGCCCTCGGCGCTCGACACGGCCTGCTGCACCGCCCAGCCCCCGGCTCCCACCAGTGCCGCTGTCACTACAAGCCCGACGAGTAGTCCAGCAAAGTGCCGCAACGCTCTCACCTCAATATCGATCGCGGTCGGCACGACCATAGCGACAAATGTCATATATCGACCAGGTATTGCCCAGCTTGATACTCGAGGTCTCGCCGGAGCCTGCCCCATGAGACCATGTGGCACACCCATGCGCGCCCGACTTCCTCTCAGGCTCACGCGCACGGCCGCCTTCGCCGCCGTGTGCGTGACCCTCGCCGCGCTCGCGCACCTGCTGGGCGGCGGCGCCGCCCCGGGGCCGTGGGCCGCCGGGCTGGGGTTGGGGGCGGCGTCGCTGCTGGGCCTGGCACTGTGCGGCAGGGAGCGCTCGACGGCGACCGTCAACACTGTGCTCGCCGTCGCGCAACTTGGGCTGCACGAGCTGTTCGCCACCGACGGCGCCACCTACGTCGGCGCGTACGTCACGGCGCACGCCCACGGCCAGGGCCTCGGCGTCCAGGGCGGGATGCTGCTCGCGCACCTGACCGCCACTCTGATCACCGGGCTGTGGCTGTCGCGCGGCGAGGCGGCGCTCTGGGCGCTGCTGCGCCGCCTCGGCGTCCGTCTGACGCCGCTGCGCCCCGCCCTCGTTCCCGCGGTGCCGCCCGTCACTCCGGTCGTCCTGGTCAGGGACGTTCCGGTCGATCCGCTCTTCCGGCACTCCGTCGCCAGGCGTGGTCCTCCACTTCCCGCCTGAACAGCTGACACCTTTCATCCCCAGTCATCCAAGTGGAGATTCACCATGTCCTTCGTTCGCCGTGCCGCGACCGTGCTCGCGGCCACCACCGCCGTCACCGTCTGCCTCGCCGTCCCGGCGCTGGCCCACGTCACGATCACCCCTGGCTCGGCCGAGCAGGGCGGCTTCACCAAGGTCGCCTTCCGGGTGCCGAACGAGCGTGACGACGCCGCGACCACCAAGGTCGAGGTCGCCTTCCCCGTCGACCATCCGCTGGCGTTCGTGTCGGTCAAGCCGGTGCCCGGCTGGACCGTCAAGGTCACCGAGGGCAAGTTGCCCAAGCCGGTCAAGACGGAGTACGGCGACCTCACCGAGGCCGTCACCAAGGTCGTCTGGTCGGGCGGGAAGATCAACCCGGGCGAGTTCCAGGAGTTCGAGGTCTCGATGGGCAAGCTGCCCAGCGACACCGACGCGCTGACGTTCCCGACCAAGCAGACCTACTCGGGCGGCGAGGTGGTCGACTGGGCCGACCCCGCCAAGGCCGACGGCTCGGAGCCGGAGCACCCGGCTCCCGTCCTGAAGCTCGCCCCGGCCACCGGTGAGGGCGGCCACCACGACGCGTCGGCGTCTGCGACGGCCAGCCCGATGGTGAGTCAGGTGGCGGCCAAGCCCGTCGCCGCCGCGTCGTCCTCCTCCGACGGCACCGCCCGCCTGCTCGGCGGCGCGGGCCTGGTGGTGGGCGTCATCGGCGTCGTGATCGGCGTCCTCGGCCTGCGCCGCCGCTCCGCCTGACCCCGCAGGGGGACACACTCGCCCCAGCCCGTACGGCGAGGGCCGAAGTCAGGCGATCATGAGTCCTCAGCCAGGTCCCTGGCCGGTCTGAGCTGAGAGCCTGTTTTCTGTGAGGGCCTGGTGGTGGCCGGTATGCCTGGGTGCGGTCGCGGCGGCTGGCACGGCCGGGCGCGGGCCGCTCGGGACCGCGCTCGGCGGCGGCCTGGCGCTCGCGCTCGCCTCGCTCGGCGTGTTCGGCGCGGGCGGTCTGCTCGACCTCGCGTCGGTCGGGTGGCAGGTCGGCGCGGCGTACCAGCTCCTGTTGGACGGCGGTGAGCTCGTGCTGGGCGCAGGCCTGGCCTTGGCGGGCGGTGTGGGCGCGCTGTTGGGCGGTGGTGACGTCGCGGCCGCGGACACCGCGTTGGGCGGCGTCGAAGTCCCGTTCCAGGTCGGCGTGACGGCGGCGGATCAGCGGCCAGACGGCCTCGGGCGGGGGCTGCTCGGCGGCTTGGCGGGCGGCCTCCTCCAACGCCCGCCCGCTCTCGCGGACCGGGGCCAGGCGCTCGCGCAGCTGGGCCTGGCGCTCGCGCAGGGCGGGCAGCTCGGCGTCGAGTTCGCGGCGGCGGGCCCGGTAGTCGTTGCGACGGATGCGGACGTGGTCACCCACGGCCAGGGCCAGGGCGCGGCCGCCGCGCAGCCGGTAGCGCACTTCAGGGCTGGTCAGCTCGCCGGCGGCGCACCGCATCGCGCGGGCGGCGGCGTTGAGCCGGTCGACGTCGGCGTTGGTGCCGGTCAGCACCGCCAGCCCGGCCAGCTCGGCGTGCACGTCGCCCCGGTAGGCGTGGCGGGCGGCGGCCCAGTCAGCCATTTGTCGCACCGGCGTGGGAGCATGACGTCATGGCGACCTCAAAACAGCCGGTGACGGTCCCGACTGACGCCAGCGTGGACGATTTCCTGGCCGCAGTCTCTGACGAACGCCGACGGGCCGACGCGGAGCGCCTCTGCGCGATTCTGTGCGAGGTGACCGGTGAGCCTGCGGTGATGTGGGGCCCCAGCATCGTCGGCTTCGGCAGCTACCGCTACACCTACGCGAGTGGGCGCACGGGTGACTGGCCTTTGGCGGGCTTCTCGCCACGCAAGCAGCATCTCGTGGTCTACCTGGTGGGTGGGTTCGAGGAGCGGCACGCATCAGTGCTCGCCCGGCTCGGTCCGCACGGGACCGGAAGGGGATGCCTCTACCTGAAACGGCTCAACGACGTCGACGAGAGCGCGCTGCGCGAGCTCATCAACCGCACGGTGCGGGTACACAAGGGCGTCGACCGGGCCACCAACCGCAGCCAATAGCGGTAGCTCATGACTCCGGACTGAGCCGTACACCTCGCATCTCAGGTAACTGAGCAGCCTCGGGCACCGCACGCCGGCTCACCGACAAGAAGACCTGGACAACTTCACTCGACGCCGTCCGAAGGAAGTTGCCGTGCAACAGGTCAATGTGGCCCCCTTCTGGCAACTTTCATCCGGAAGGGACATTAAGTACGGAAGAGATGCCTTGGTGTGAAGGCCTGCTGAGCGGTTGATCGATAGGTGCCTTGGGGGCGCGAACTGGAGGCGTGAGGCCGGTCCAGGAGTGCGAGCGAGCGCTCTGTGTGGGGCCGCGGGCCCGGTGGGCGGCGGCCGGAGGTGCCGTCGTCATCCTCATCGTGGTCCGGGTCGTCGGCGATGACCACCCTCTTCACCGGACCGTCGGTACCGCAGCGATCTAACTGTCGGTGCCGGGTGCTTGGGTGGGGGCATGCGTTACGGCATCGACGTCGCGATCCTCGGTGACCTCGCGGAGCCGGCACACCTGGTCACCCTCGCCCGGGAGGCCGAGGCCGCCGGGTGGGACGCCGTGCTGGTGTGGGACCACTTGGCCTTCACCTGGGGCATGCCATCGGCCGACCCGTGGGTGACGCTGGCCGCGGCGGCGCAGGCGACCTCGCACATCAGGCTGGGCACGGCGGTGACGGCCGTGGCCCGGCACCGCCCGGAAAGGCTGGCCCAGACGGTGGCGACGCTCGACAGGCTGAGCGGCGGCCGCGCGATCCTGGGCGCCGGGCTGGGCGGCGTGAGGCAGGAGTTCACCGCCTTCGGCTCAACGCGTCCCGGCGGGGTCGTGCTCGACGAGGCACTCGACGTGATGGTCTCGCTCTGGTCCGGCGAGGAGGTGCACCACCGGGACGCTCATTACACCGTCGACGGGGTGCGGCTCGCGCCGCTGCCCCTCCAGCGGCCCCGGGTGCCTGTGTGGGTCGGCGGCACGGCTCCGGGTGCCCTTCGGCGTGCCGCCCGCTGGGACGGCTGGATCGTCACCGGCGACGACCGGGAGGGCCGCATGACGCTTTCACCCGACTCCCTGGCCGCCCAGGTCAGCGAGCTCCGCCGGCACCGGGCAACCGCGGGCGACCTCGACGTGGCGGTCATCGGGGTGAGCGAGCCAGGCTCGCCGGTCCGGGCCTACGCTGACGCGGGCGCCACGTGGTGGCTGGAGCACCTCCACAGCTACCGGGGATCGATGGAACGACTGGTGCGGCGCGTCAAGGCGGGCCCGCCCGTGTGAAGCACCTGCGGTGCGCGCGTGGCTCAGGACAGCTCGATGCACAGGCTCACAGCGTCCCGGCGCGGCACAGGCCCATACGCGGGAAAAGCCATCCACCCCACGACCGGGGGCAATGATCTCGCCGCGCGCAAGAGCCATGGCAACTGTGCGTGCTCGGGGTCTCCCGCTGGGCGCTCGGCCACGTGCACTGGCGGCAGAGCGCCCGTCCTGGCCGCCGTGGTGATCTTCGTCGTGGGCCTGTTCGGCGCCGGCATCGTGCCCGCGCAGCAGCTGCGCCTGATGGCCGCCGCGCCGGAAGCCGGCACGCTGCTGCTCAGCCTCGACAGCACGGCGCTCTACCTCGGCATGTCCGCCGGTGGCGCGCTCGGCGGCGTGGTGCTCGCCACGCTGGGCGCGACGGCCCTGGCCGCGGTCGCCGCCGCGGTGTACCTGCCGGGGCTGGTCGCCGCCTTCCTCACCGGTCAGGACGTGATGTCCTTGCCGGAGAAGCGCGCCCAGGCGATGGAGCAGAACAACCCGATGTAGGCGCCGAACACCAGCAGGCCCTGGCCGAGGTCGGCGAAGGAGATGGGGCTGCGCAGCACCGCGTCGAACCTCGTGAACCAGGTGGGCAGCAGGTACGGGGCCAGCCCGTCGAGCTCGGGGATGGCGCGCAGCACCTGGGCGACGATGACGAGCACCATGGTGGCCGCGATGGCTCCGATGGACACCTCGGTCAGCGTCGACAGGGCCAGCCCGATGGCCGCCAGCGCCGCCATGCCCGCGCCCACGTACCCGGCGGCGATGAGGATGCGCAGCAGGCCCTCGCCCATCGAGATGGTGCCGCCCGACAGCAGCGCGACCGGCCCGGCCGGGAACAGGACCAGCCCGGTGATCAGCCCGGACAGCGCCACGACCGCGGTGACCGCGAAGGAGAACACGACCGCGTTGAGGTACTTGACCGCGAGCAGCCTGGTGCGGCCCGCGGGCGCGGCGAGCAGGTAGCGAAGGGTCCCTGTGCCCGCCTCACCGGCGATCGAGTCGCCGGCGACCACGCTCACCGCGATCGGCAGCAGCAGCACGACCAGGAAGGAGAACGAGGCGAACGTCAACATGAGGCTGTTGCCGGCGACGGCCCCGATGAAGCCGCCCACGCCGTCGCCGTCACCGGCGACGATGCGCAGCGCGACGCCGACCACGATCGGGACGCTCGCCACCACGGCCAGCATCACCTGGTTGCGCGGGCGCCGGAAGGTCAGCCCCAGCTCGGAGCCGAGCAGCCGCCAGAACGCCATCGGGCTGCGCGTGAGCGGGCCGGGCGCGGGCTCCGCCGACGAGCGCCGCTCGGGTCCGGTGATCTCACCGGCTCCGGCGGCCATCTCGGTCTTCGCCGTCCCGGCGGTCTCCGTCGTCTCCACGGTCTGGGCGGGTTCGGCGCTCTCGGACGCCGCCACGGACTCCGGGCTCCGGCGGGCCCGCGTCTCAGCCGTCGACATCGAATCCCTCTCCTGTCAGTCCCACGAACACGTCCTCCAGGCTCGGACGCACCACGGCCAGGCCGCGCACGGCGACGCCTTCCTCCACCAGCGCGGCGTTGACCCGCTCGGGGGCGTGGCCGCCCAGCTCGGCGGTCACCTCCGCCCTGCCCTGGACACCGCCCTGGACGCCGCCCTGGACACCGCCCTGGACACCGCCCTGGACATCGGCCAGGCCGAGCGCGGTGAGCACCCGGGCGGCGGCGGCCACGTCGGGCGTCTCGATCCTGATGCGGGTGGCCTTGCCGCCGTTGAGCGAGGCGATCGTGCCCTGCGCGACGAGCTTGCCGGTGCGCATGATCGCGGCGTGCGTGCACATCTGCTCCACCTCGGCCAGCAGGTGCGAGGAGACGAAGACGGTGGTGCCGCCCGCGGCGATCTCCTTGACCAGTGCGCGCACCTCGCGGGTGCCCTGCGGATCGAGCCCGTTGGTGGGCTCGTCCAGGATGAGCAGCTCGCGCGGGCCGAGCAGGGCGGCGGCGATCGCGAGCCGCTGGCGCATGCCGAGCGAGTAGTTACGGAAGCGCTTGCCGGCGGCGGCGGCGAGCCCCACCCGCTCCAGCGCCTCCCCCGCCCGCTTCCTGGCGGTGCCGCCCCGCGCGGTGGGGTCGGCGGCGTCCATGCGCAGCAGGTTCGCCTCGCCCGACAGGTACGGGTAGAAGGCCGGCCCCTCGACCAGGGCCCCCACCCGGGGCAGCGCGTCCATCAGGGGCAGGCCGAGCAGCGAGTGCTCCCCCGCCGTGGGGGCGGCCAGTCCGAGCAGCATGCGGATCGTGGTGGTCTTGCCCGAGCCGTTGGGCCCGAGAAAGCCGAACACCGAGCCGCGCGGCACGGCCAGGTCCAGCGCGTCGACGGCGACCTGGCCGCCGCGGAAGCGCTTGGTCAGGCCGCAGGTGACGATCGCGGAACCGTTCGCGGGGTCAGCGGAGGGCGGGGCCGCCCGGAAGGGCGCCCCCGCTTCGTGCGTGACAACGGTCACTTGATGCCCGCCGCCTTGGTGATCTCCTCCGGGGTGACCGCGCCGACCAGCAGGCGGCCGTCGTCGGTCAGCAGGGCGGTGACGAGCTTGGTCTGGATCAGCTTGCCGGAGCCCCACGTGCCGCTCACCGGAGTGGCGGACTTCAGGACGGTGTCGATCATCGCGCTCGGGTCGCCGCCTTCGCCGAACTGCGGGCCGTTCTCGGCCTTCTGCTCGGGCTGGGACGGCTTGGCCGTCAGGTCGGCCAGCGACGCCTTGAACACGGCCACGCTGGTCCAGCCCTCGCCGACGACCTTCATGTCGGCGGCGGCCTTCCTGGCCTCGTCGGCGTGCTCCTCGGCCCTGACCATCTCGCCGCCGATGGTCCTCTCCTCCACCTTCGCCCCAGCGGGCGGGGTGAAGGCGAAGTTCTCGGCCGCGGGCGGCGTGAACGTCACCTGGGTGAAGCCGACCTGGAAGGCCGGTTCCGCCGAGCCCTTGGCGTACACCTGGACCTGCAGCGGGACGTAGGTCTCGCCGTCGAGCGCGATCCGGATCTCCTGCACCAGCGAGGCCTCGTCCTTCGGACGGAGCACGAGCTGGTAGGCGGCCCGGCCGGCCACCTGGGCGGTGTTGGTCACGCTGATGGCCGTGTCGTCGCCGGCGCCTTCGAGCAGCTTCTCCGCCACCTGCTGCGGGGTCAGGTCGGTGGGACCCGGCGTGGGCATCTTGGGCTGCTGCTCCGCGCCGGCCTTGACCTTCAGCTTGGTCGCGGTGTTGCTGCTGCTGTCCCAGTACCAGACCTGGTCGCCGTTGACGATCAGGTCGGTCTCGCTGAGCTGGGTCGGCATGGCCACCCGCAGCTTGTCGTTGGCGCCGTACCAGACCTTCACCTCGTGCGAGCCGGACAGCAGGCTGAGCGGCGAGGCGCCGGCCGCCTGCGGAATTGCCGGCAGGCCGAGCGACGCGGTCTGCTGCACGGTGCCCGACATCTGGGGCGGGCCTTCACTCTTCTTGACGGACGCCACCGCGTCGGCGAGCAGCTGCTCGGCCGTACGCTCGGGCAGCACCGGGTCGCCGCTGACGGCGGCGATCACGGGACCGGCCCCGATCGCACCTCCGATCACGGCCGCCACCGCGATCGGGACTCCCCACCTCACGAACGTGCCTCTGCGCATCTCACTCCTTAACGGTATGTCGATGACCAGAGCCTGCGTGATGCATCCTTAGGCAAGCCTGAGACTGCCTGAGACGGCTCTCAGACACGGCGCATTTCCGCTGGTAGCCGCGTGGTCGCCCGTGAGCTCGCCCTGCGCTCCGCGAACGAACGGCATGCGCATGAAGGCGAGCATACCCAGTGAATCGAACGTCCGTTCGAGTCTCCCTCGTCTCAGCCTGGATCGCACTCCAGTGGCTCGTCACCGAACGTTGGTCGGGTAATCGATCTCGGGCGGTGGCCCGTCGGCCCGCTCCCGGGGTTTAGCCCTTCTGGGGAGGCGCAGCCATAAGCGTGAGCTGGACAGACTCTTAGATCTCAGAGAGGGGCTGGCAACCTGCCAGTTGGCTTCCGGGGCCTAGGATGACGCGCGATGAATGAGCCTGTTGCGGAGAGTCGGCAGTTGCTGGAGGTCCTGCGGGCTGACCCGGAGTCTTGGTCCGGTCTGGGCTTCGCCCCCACCGAGGATGACGACACCCGGGACGCCAACGCCGAACGTCGTGCGGCGGTGTTGGCTGCGATTCTGTTCGATCCACGGGCCGCTGATCGGGCTTTGCTGAAGTTCCTGTTGCAGCAGGATATTCGGGAGGCTGAAGAGTTCTGGGGTGTGTCCGACGGGCTGAGACTTGGCATGTTGTTGCTGGCCGAGCATCGCTGCGTGGATGATGCCTGGCTGCAGTGGAGCGCGAAGATCGCTAACTTCGACACGGAGATGGGTCTGGATCTGTGGGCTGTTCTGGCTGGCGGTGTGGTCGCGGTGCGGTCGATGGTGGCGGCAAGTGATCACCCGGAGCGCGACGAACTCCTAGAGCGTCTGACCGAAGAGCCGTATGTCGATGCCACGGATGAGGATGTCGAGCGTTGGTTGCTGGAGCAGCGCACTCAGTATTTCCACGCCCCTCACGTAACCTTGGCCGGGTAACTGGTCCAGCTTCTGATGGGTGAGCTGGCGGCGAAGTACGTCTTGGGCTGGGCTCGGGCGTTGCGCCAGCGCACGTAGGCACCGATCGCCGCGTTCTGCTCGTCGTGGCTGCGGTGGTCGGTGCCGTTGAGGGCGTAGTAGCGCAAGGCGGTGAACTCGGACTCGATCCAGGCCGGCCCGCTCGCCGGCGCGCTTGCGCGCCACCTACCACCGCTACCACGGCGTGATGCACATGATCGCCGCACTCGACCTGGCCACCGGCGAGCTCTACTACCGCATCCGCAAGCGCTGGCGGGAGTACCTGTCCTTCCTCAAGACGCTCTGCGCCCGCTGGCCCGGCGAGAAGCTGTATGTGATCACGGACAAGTACTCGCCGCACAAACACCCCCAGGTCCGCTCCTGGGCCGCCGACAACGACGTCGAGCTGGTGTTCCTGCCCACCTACGGCTCCTGGCTGAAGCCAGCGCCTGCCCTTGCGTGGCATCAGGTTCAACGGGCCGAACTCATCGACGCAGATCACCCGCCCGTCGGCGGGCCGGTGATCGTATAACTCCAGCACGCGCTGCATCTTGGCGATGAAGTGCGGGTCGGTGGAGGCCTTCCACGTCGTGGTGGTCTGCCAGCTCACCCCGTCCTTGCGCAGGATTCGCCGCAGCTGCTCACGGCTGATCGCCGCCACGACACCCCGCGCGATGAGGTGCTCGGCCAGGGTGCGCAGGCTCCAGGTCGACATCCCTTCGATGCCCCACTCGGTGGGGACCGTCGTGGTTCACCGCCCGAGATCAATTACCCGTCCAACGATCGGTGACTGGCCACTAGATGGACTTCACCCAGGAACGAGCCACCTTGAGCGGCATCGCGAGTTCGTCATGGACCATCAGGATCGCCTGCTCTTCGTACCCGCGCACCTTCAACTGGCGGACGCGTCCGACGAGTTCGGTGGCACTCACGGCGTCCGTGTACTTCAAGACGCGGCGCTGCCGGAAGGACTGGACCAGCTTCACGATGAAGAGGATCCACATAGCGACAAAGACCACCAGGAAGGCGGCAACGAATAAGGCGGAAATGTCGAGCATGACGTGATCTTAGAGGAGCACCAGGCGGGCGGAAGCCCAAGCGAAGGCGCGGTCAGAAAGAGTATTCCTGCATGCCGCCCGGAGGTCTGCGAGCAGGCGCGGAACGCCTGCTGTCAGCGGTCGAACCAGCGCCCTGCCGTGGGGGTGAGCAGTCCGACGACAATCACCAGCGGCAACAGGGTGCTGAGACCGATCACCGTCATCCAGCCGAATTCGCCGTCAACGGCAGACGTGATGACGTGGCCGGCGAGCGCAATGGTCTCGAAGGCGATGGCACTCCAACGCACCCACTTTCGGCGGGTCGACCAGCGAAATACCAACCAGCCAAGAAATGCCACAATCGCGAGGGGTAAGAGCAGCAGCGCGAACAGCTCCGGATCGGGGGCTGACACAGCGCCCCCAATCATGATGGCGGCGGGGAAGAGGCTCAAGGCCAACTGCAGGATCATGATGAACCTGGCGCCCCACACGGTAGGCGGCATCCGGTCAGCCTGCTTGACCTCAGTCATGTGATCATTCTGTACCAGCGAAGCTTCACGGCATAGTGGACCTTCAGTTCCCGATAACCGACCAGCTTCGACCCGCTCCCCTGCTCGTCAGCCCTGCCGGCGGCACGGATATGGGGCACCGGCCGGACTCAGGCCGCGAACGACCCGACAGGACTCGAACCTGCAATGCCAGATAACCGGCCAGATTCGACCCGTACCACCGGCAGGGCTGACGAACGATCAGGTCTGGAACCGGCACGGATGTGGGGACGCCCACCGGCCGTTTGGCGCTCTGCCATCTGAGCTACACAGACCGAAGCCTGTGGCGGGACTCGAACCCGCGACCGCCCCATTAGGAGTGGGTAACCGACGGAGCTTCGACCCGCGCCAGCACCAGACCTGACCAGCTCAACGAGCCGAGAAAGGGCGCGGATGTGTGAATGGGCACCGGCATGATCTGGTTCAAAGAGATAACCGACGCTCTTCGACCCGCGTCCTTCAGGGCCGTGGAACTGGACCCAACGGTACCGATCAGCGTGACGCGTCACAGCCCATTTTTGGGCGGCCCGCGAAAAAAGCGATGCGATCCGCCCGAGCCGACTCGACTGCGGCTTGCACGGCTTCCTCGGGGATGTCGGGCATCGGAGCCTCCGTTGACGGGCGCGCGAAGGTCGCCGGCGGGGAACAGGCTCGTCCTTGTACACAGGTGGTCCTCCGCTCATGCATCCTTAGGCGAGCCTGAGACGGCTCTCAGCCTTCTCAGCGTCGTCTCAGCCCGGAGCCAGGAGGATTAACGACATGAGGGTTCTTGTCGTCGAGGATGAGCGGCGGATGGCGGCCGCGTTGCAGCGGGGGCTGCAGGCCGAGGGCTTCGCCGTCGACCTCGCCCACGACGGCGAGGATGGTCTGCACCAGGCCAGGCACGGCGACTACGACGTCGTGGTGCTCGACATCATGCTGCCGCGGCTGTCGGGCTACAACGTATGCAAGCAGCTGCGCGCCGAGGAGAACTGGGTGCCGATCCTCATGCTCTCGGCCAAGGACGGCGAGTACGACATGGCCGACGGGCTGGACCTCGGCGCCGACGACTACCTGACCAAGCCCTTCTCGTACGTGGTGCTGGTCGCCAGGTTGCGGGCGCTGCTGCGGCGCGACGCCGGGCGGCGGCCGGCCATCCTGGTGGCGGGCGACCTGTCGCTCGACCCGGCGCGGCGCAAGGTGCAGCGCGGCGAGACCTCGGTCGAGCTGACGCCGCGCGAGTTCGCGCTGCTGGAGTACCTGATGCGCAGGCGCGACGAGGTGGTGTCGAAGAGCGAGATCCTTGAGCACGTCTGGGACACCTACGACACCGACCCGAACGTGGTGGAGGTGTACGTGGGCTACCTGCGGCGCAAGGTCGACTCCCCGTTCGGCAGGAACGCGCTGCAGACCGTGCGCGGCGCGGGCTACCGGCTGGCGGGCGACGGTGGCTGACTCGCCGCTGGTCTGGTGGCGGCGGCAGGGGCTGCGCTTCCGGCTGACCGTGGTGGCCTCCGGGGTGCTGGCGCTCGCCCTGGCGGTGTCGGCGTCCGTCCTGCTGAGCGTGCTCGACCGGACGCTGATCGACCAGGTCGACTCCTCCACGCTGGCGCAGGCCCAGACCATCAGGGTGCAGGCCGACGCGGGCACCCTGCCCAGCCCGATCATCACCCACGACGGCACGATCGTGCAGGTCATGGACGCAGGCGGCCGCATCACCCACGTCACCTACGGCGCCGACAGGCTGGTCCCGCTGCTCGGCGCGCAGGCCAGGGCCGAGGTGCTGCGCGACGGCGGGGCCACGTTCGTGGACGGCCGGCCGCACGCGATCCCCGGCCCGCTGCGCGTGGTCGTGCTGAGCGCGGACCGCGGCCAGACCGTCCTCGCCGCCCGTCCGGCCGGTGAGATCCAGACCAGCCTCACCATGGCGGGCAGGGTGCTGTTCGTCGGCACGCCCGCGCTGATCGTGCTGCTGGCCGTGGCGAGCTGGCTGATCATCGGCAGGACGCTGCGCCCGATCGGCGCGCTGCGCAGGGGTGCGGCCGAGATCACGCACACGGCCAGGTCGCGCAGGCTGCCGGTGCCCGAGTCGCGCGACGAGGTGTACTCGCTGGCCACCACGCTCAACGACATGCTGTCGCGGCTGGAGGGCGCCGAGCAGCGGCAGCGGGCGCTGGTGTCCGACGCCGCGCACGAGCTGCGAAGCCCGCTCGCCAGCATCCGGCTGCAGCTGGAGGTCGCGCTCGGCCATCCCGAGGGGCAGGACTGGCGCGAGACCGCGGAGGGCGTCCTGGAGGACACCATGCGGCTGTCCAGGCTGGCCGAGGACCTGCTGGCACTGGCCAGGCTGGACGAGCGCGGCGGCGTGCCCGCGCGCAGCGAGCCCGTCGACCTGGACGAGGTGGTGCGGCAGACGGTGGACCGCTACGGCGAGGTGCGCCTGACAGCCTGCGATCCGGTGGTGGTGCGCGGCGACGCGCTGGACCTGAGCCGGGTGCTGACGAACCTGGTCGACAACGCGGTCAGGCACACCACGTCCAAGGTGGAGGTGGCGCTGACGGCCGACGGGCAGCTGACGGTGACCGACGACGGTCCGGGCATTCCCGAGCAGGATCGGGAACGGGTGTTCAACCGGTTCACCCGGCTCGACTCCGGGCGCAGCCGGGACGAGGGCGGCGCGGGGCTCGGGCTGGCGATCGTGCGGGAGACCGTGCGTGCGCACGGGGGGAGCGTGCACCTGGAGGACGCCTCCCCCGGCCTGCGGGCCGTGGTGCGGCTGCCTGTGGCGCGGTAGCGATCCGGCCAAACCCCTTGGGGAAGACAGGGGCTTGATACAGCGCCGGCGGTTGGCACCCCTTGGGGACGAAAGGGGGCCGGTACTGCACTTGCGGGACGAAGACCCTTGGGGACGAAAGGGTCTCCGGTTGCTTGGACGGGCTGGGCTGTCGCGGACCCCGTTCCGGCCGGGCGCGGCGGCGGCCGGGGCGTCGTGTCAGCGCCCGTCTAGCGAGGTCAGGCCGCCGCGCCCTTCTCCGCTGTGGCCAGGAAGTCCTGGGCGATCAGCGGCAGGCGGCGGCGGGCGTGCACGACGGCGATGACGCGGCGGACGGCAGGTTCCAGCGATCGGACCACCAGGCCCGCCCTGGCGGCCTGCTCGGCCATGCCGCGGTACCACAGCAGCGAGGCCTGGCCCGCGCGCACCGCGTTCAGCCAGCCGTTGCGCTCGTCGGTTTCGAGCACCACGACCGGGTTGACGGCGTACTTGCCGAACATCGCGTCGAACTCCCTGCGGCGGACGCTGCCGCGGGCGGGGAGCGCGAGGCGCATGCCGTCAAGCCTGCCCATGGGCACGGGGTTGGGCAGCTCGAGGCCGGGCGGGGAGATCAGCACGATCTCCTGCCGTTCGAGCGGGTGGGTGATCAGGTCGGTGGGCACGGGCAGGTCCGTGAGGCCGAGGTCGGCCCGCTGGTCCCTGATGGCGCTGACCACGGCCTCGCGGCCGTCGCAGCGGACGATGTGCACGCGCACCCCCGGATGCTCGGCCGCGTAGGCGGGGAGCAGGCGGCCGGCGAGGCCGGCTTCGAGGCTGGGCGTGGAGGCGATGCGCAGTTCGGCCTCCGTGATGCCGGCGTGGTTGGCGAGGCCCTCGATCTCGTGGACCGCGTCCAGAGCCTCCCTCGCCAGTTTCACCACCCGGCGGCCTTGCGCGGTGACCACCACGCCACGACCCGAGCGCGCGAAGAGCGTCATGCCGAGCTCTCGCTCAAGATCCCGGATCGCACGTGAAAGCGCAGGTTGTGCGATGTAGAGCGACCTGGCCGCGTCGGTCATGGTGCGGTGCTCCGCAGTCGCGACCACATAGCGGAGCTGCTGGAGATTCATGGCAAAGAAGCTAGGACACCATCTGCCGCGCGGTCCGCGACATAGCGGAGATCACCTCGAATGATTTCGGACTGTAACCGTGCACGGCCACATCCGTGACGGGTGATAAATCAGTATGCTTCTGCCCCAAATTCGGCAAAGGTCCGAACTGTGACGCTCCACGTCACTCATGACGGACCACCGGGTCAAGGGGGAGACAGGGTGACAGGCAACGGGCACTATCCACCGCCGCCTCAGGAGCCCCGCCCGCCCCAACGGCCCCCGTCCCGTCCGTGGCCGCCGCCGGGGTACGGCCAGCCCCAGCCGCAGGGCGGAGGCGGGTACGGGCAGCCGCAGCCCGGATACGGGCAGCCGTACCCTCCAGGGCCCGCACAGCCGCCGTACGCCCCCCAGCACGGCCACCCCTACCCCCAGCAGCCTCCGCCCCCGCCGCCGGGCGCGCAGTGGCCGCCACAGCAGCCCGCGCCGTCCCCTCCCCCGCCGATGCCGCCGGCGCCCCCGATGCCGCCACAGGGCCCCTACGGGCAGTGGCCGCAGCCGAGGAAGAAGTCGGGGATGGGGGTGGTCGGCGTCGTCGGGGCCGTGTTCGCCTCCGTGGCGGCCCTGTTCGTGCTGATCGTCATCGGCGCGGCGGTGTTCAAGGGCTCGTCCAGGCACACGCCGGTGGCGATCCCGTCGTACTCGCCGGACAGGTACCGCACGCCGTTCCCCGAGGAGACGACGAGCCCCACGGACGACTCCTCGGACGAGCCCACGAGCCCTCCGTCGAGCGAGCCCACTCCGACGCACTCGACCGAACCCAGGACGACGGTCACGCTCAACACCAGCCTGAAGAACAACACGCTCTACCGCGCGGGCACACTGCCGAGGATCAGCTGCCCGGCGGGCAACGCGAACGTCTTCAGCCACAGCCAGCTCAAGGCGCTGATCCTGAAGACCGGCAGGTGCATGGACCGGGCGTGGGGGCCGATCATGCAGAGGCAGGGCATCCCGTTCAGGCCGCCGAGCTACGCGATCGCGGCCACGCGCGGCAGGGGCGCCTGCGGCGACTACCCGGCGCCGGGCAACATGGTCCCGTACTACTGCCCGCGCAACAACACGATCTACGCCTCCACCTCGGCGATGGCCAGGGGCAACGGCAACGCCCGCGGCTACGGGCAGATCATCCAGTGGAACGGCGGGATCATCAGCATGATGGCCCACGAGTACGGGCACCACGTGCAGAACATCTCGGGCCTGATGAACTCGTGGTGGGACCAGACGTCCAGCTCGTCGAGCAGGAGTGGCAAGCTCGCGCTGAGTAGAAGGCTGGAACTCCAGGCGACCTGTTTCGGCGGCATGTGGATGCGGTCGGTGGCGGCGTCCTACCCGGTGAGCGCGGCCGAGCGCAGGCAGCTGTTCTCGTTCTACGGGCAGGTGGGCGACTATCCAGGCTGGCCGCGCGACCACGGGACACCGGTGAACAACAACCGCTGGTTCCGGCAGGGCTGGGAGCGTAATCAGGCATTTCAGTGCAACACGTGGATGGCGCCGTCCTCGACGACGTCCTGAGGTGTGCACGTGGCGTTCATCTCAGGTTGGGCACTTGTCTGTGATGTCCTTATATGGGGACTAGAATCCAGGCAATCTTATGCCCAACGGGGGGCAAAGCCATGGGTTTTGCCTGGTAGGCGTGTGAAGGAGCCGGTGTGAGCAAGCGCGATGGGGAAGACGCCATGCCCGGAGGCAGAAAACCACGCGCCCCTCGCCGGTCTCGTCCCGCCTCGGACACGGTCCCCCCTGAGAACGCCGCCGCCCAGAACACGCCCACGGTGGACGTCCGCGCCCAGAACACGCCCACGGTGGACGTCCGCGCCCAGGACACCCGGCCGAAGAACCCGCGGCCGAAGAGCGCCCGCACCAAGGAGGCCCGGCCCGCCAAGGGAGGGCGGCCCCGCGGCTCGGCGCCCCGTTTCGCCAAGCCGCTGACGCTGGGCTCCGTCGTCGGCTGGACCGCCCTGTCGGTGATCGTGCCCGGCGCGGCGCACCTGCGTGCCGGGCACCGGCGCACCGGGCTGGCGCTGGTCGGCGTGTACGCGGTGCTGCTGCTGGCGGCCCTGGCGTACGGCCTGACCCGCACCGAGAACAACCTCACCGCGTTCGCCGGTGAGGGCGCGCAGGTGACGGTGATCGTCGTCGCCTCGATCGGGGCGCTGGCCTGGTTCACGCTGCTGGTGACGTCCTACGTGGCGCTCACCCCGAAACGGCTCAACCAGCAGGGGCAGATCATCTCCGGCATCGTGGTCGGCGTGCTCTGCGTGTCGGCGATGGCGCCCTTCGCGCTGACCGCCAACACCGTGCTCACCGTCAAGGAGACGATCGACGGCATCTTCCCCTCGGCGCCCGACCCCGACGTGCCCGTCATCGCCAGCGACTCCCCCGACCCGTGGGGCGGCAAGAAGCGGGTGAACTTCCTGCTGATCGGCGGCGACGCGGCGGGCGACCGCACCGGCGTCAGGACCGACAGCATGAACGTGGCCAGCGTCAACACCGAGACCGGCGACACGGTCCTGTTCAGCCTGCCGCGCAACCTGCAGCACGTGCGCTTCCCCCCGACGTCGCCGCTGCACAAGCAGTTCCCCAACGGCTTCATGGCCGAGCTGCCCAACGGCGGCCTGCTCAACGAGGTCTGGCAGTACGCCAACGAGAACCCGCAGGTCATGGGCGGCCACAACAAGGGGCCTCGGGCGCTGATGGACGCCATCGGCTACACGCTCAACCTCAAGATCGACTACTACGCGATGATGAACATGTACGGCTTCGCCGACCTCGTGGACGCGATCGGCGGCCTGAAGATCCGCGTCGAGCGTGACGTCAAGTGGGGCGGCCACTTCGGCACCGCGGGCACGATCAAGGCGGGCTACAAGCGGCTCTCGGGCGAGGAGGCCCTGTGGTACGGCCGCTCCCGCGTGGAGAGCGATGACTTCTCCCGGATGGCCCGCCAGCGCTGCGTCATCGGCGCCTTCGCCCAGCAGGCCACCCCCGACAAGATCCTGCTGAACTTCACCAAGATCGCCGGCGCGGCCAAGCGCCTGGCGCAGACGAACATCCCCAAGCCGCTGGTGGAGCCGCTGGTGGAGCTCGCGGTCAAGGTCAAGAACGGCAGGATCAGCAGCTTGCAGTTCGTCCCGCCGGAGTTCTACTCCGGCCGCCCCGACTGGCTGAAGATCCGGCGGGCGACGGCCAAGGCGATCGCCGACTCGGGCAAGGCCACCCGCCGCGCCGAAGCGGCCGACGTCACGGCCTCCCCCGGCTCGCCCTCGACGTCCCCCTCCACCTCGCCGTCGCGGGTCCACGCCGCCAAGCCGACGCAGACCCCGACGAGGAACAGCCAGGCCAAGTCCCTGTCGGAGCTGTGCGGCCTCTGACAGGGGACCCGGCTCCGATGAGCGTCAGAGCTGGGTGATCCGGACCGCGTCGGCGATGACGTAGCCGGTCGTGGAGGTCCAGCGGCTCACCCCGACGACGTTGTAGGTGCCGGCGGCGAGGGTGAACGTGCCGAGGGAGCGCCACTGGCCGCCGCCGGTGCGCTGGTCGACGGTGACCGTCCGGTTGCCGCCGCCGGCCACCACGATGTACGGCGTTGCGCTGTTGTAGCCGGGGTCGGCCGGGTACCAGACCTCCACCTGGTAGCTGCCCGAGGTGGGGATCGACGCCCGGAACCAGGCCGGGTCGCTGGCGGAGACCGGGGAGGCGAAGCGGTAGTCGGCTCCGTGGCGCTGCGCCGAGTAGGCCGAGGTGCCCCAGGACGAGCCGGCCGTGAAGGCGGGATCGGCGTTGTCGACGACGACGCTGAAGGCCCCGGTGCCGGCGACGGTCGCGCCGGGGCTCGGCGCGCCCTCCTGGTGGGTGCGGGTGAGCGCGGTCACGTAGTAGGTGTAGGCGCCGCTGCCCGCCGTGCTGTCGGTGAAGGTCGCCTTCCTGGTCGTCCCGACCAGGTTGCGGGCGTCGGCGAAGAAGCAGGGGTCGGCGGACGGCGGGGAGCCGTCGACCCGGTAGACCGCGTACGACGTCGCGCCGTTGCCCTGCCAGGCCAGCGCCACGCCGCCGGAGCCCTTGGTGGCCGAGGTGATCGAGGGCGCGGCCGGCGCGGTGGCCGTGTCACGGGCGGGCAGCAGCGCGGGTTTCGTGTAGTGGGCGGAGGCGAGGGCGGAGAAACTGCCGATGCGGTCGGCCTTGACGTCCTTGGCGCTGAAGAAGATGTCCCCGACCACTTCGGGGTACTTCCTGTTGGCCATGAGGTGGTCGCTCAGCTCGGCGGGGTCCTGCCAGGCCGCGTCCTGGCCTGACGCGCCCGCCCGGTAGGCGGCCTGGCCGACGGCGAGCTGCACGCCCGTGCCGCGCACGACCTCCGCCCACCAGGCGGTGAGCACCTCGTAGTCGGCGGCGCTGTAGCCGATGTGCCAGTAGATCTGCGGCGCCAGGTAGTCCACCCAGCCCTGCTTCACCCAGAGCCTGCTGTCGGCGTAGATGGCGTCGTAGGCCTGCAGGCCGGAGGTGCGCGAGCCGAGCGGGTCGGTGGCGGCGTTGCGCCAGATGCCGAACGGGCTGATGCCGAACGCGACCCACGGCTTGGCGCCGTGGATGCGCTGGTCCATCTCGCGGACGAGCTGGTTGACGTTGTCGCGCCGCCAGTCGTCCACGGTGGCGAAGCCGCCGCCGTAGCGGGAGTAGGCGGCGGAGTCCGGGATGCTCACGCCGCTCACCGGATACGGGTAGAAGTAGTCGTCGAGGTGCACGCCGTCGAGGTCGTAGCGGGTGACCGCGTCCATGATCGCGTCCTCGATGAAGGCGCGGACCTCGGGGATGCCCGGGTTGTAGTAGAGCTTGCCGCCGTAGGCGAAGCGCCAGTCGGGGTGCTGGCGCGCCGGGTGGCTCGCCACCAGCTTGGTGGGGTCGTCGTGGTTGGCGATCCGGTACGGGTTGAACCACGCGTGCAGTTCGAGGTTGCGGGCGTGCGCCTCGGCGACCATGAAGGCGAGCGGGTCGTAGCCGGGGTCGGCGCCCTGCGTCCCGGTCAGCCACTGCGACCACGGCTCGTACGGCGACGGCCAGAACGCGTCGGCCGTGGGCCTGACCTGGACGACGACGGCGTTCATCCGCCTCTGCACGGCCAGGTCCAGCCAGGAGCGGAACTCCGCCTGCTGGGCGGCGACGCTCAGCCCGGTCCTGCTCGGCCAGTCGATGTTGGCGACGCTGGAGATCCACATGGCGCGGAGCTGCCGCTTGGGCGTCGCGGGGTCGGTCGCGCAGGCTGCCGACACAGAAGCGGAGGTCGAGACGGGGGCTAAGGCTGACACGTCGGCTGTGGCGGCTGGGGCCACGGCGCCTGGGAGCGCGAGTGTGAGCGCCACCAGGATGATCCGCAGGAGCGTGGTCACGAAAGGAAGTTTCAGCGCGGATCGATCACAGCGCAATAGTTTTCAGCGCATCCAGGGGGCCCAAATCTGGGCAGGCTTCGCGCTCGATCGCGCGGGCGAAAAGTTTCCTTTAATGCCGAAGTAATGTCAATTATCGACATCTGTCATGGACTCTTTTACTGTGCAGCCGATGCCCCCCACTGAGGAGCTCCCATGACGCACGTCCGCTCCCGATTAATCGCCCTCGCCGCATCCGCCGTCACCGCCCTCGTGGTCCTCGCCGGTCAGCCCGCCCTGGCCGCCGGACCCGCGCTGCCCTCGGCGTTCGCCCACGCGGCGTCCGCCCAGGACGTCCCCCGCGACCTGCTCGTCGCGCTCGCCTACGCCGAGACCCACCTCGACGGGCACGCCGGCAAGCCGAGCGCCAGCGGCGGGTACGGCGTGATGCACCTGGTCAGCAACCCCACCAACCACACCCTGGAGAAGGCCGCCGAGCTGACGAAACTGCCGGTCGAGAAGCTGCGCGCCGACGACGAGGCCAACATCCTGGGCGGTGCGGCCGTCCTGCGCGCCTACGCCGACGAGCTCGGGCTCGACGAGAGCGCCAGGAAGGACGAGGGCCGCTGGTACGAGGCCGTGGCCAAGTACGGCAACGCCGCCTCCCCCGAACTGGCCCGCCTGTACGCCGACTCCGTCTTCGAGCTGCTCGGGCTCGGCGTCCAGGCCAGGGGCGTGCGCGTGGCGCCGCACGAGGTCAAGGCCGAGCGCGGCCAGTACGAGACCAAGGCCGACGTCCGGACGCTGGCCGCCAGCGCCGACTACCCGGACGCCACCTGGGCGGCCGCCAGTTCCAGCAACTACACCGCCTCCAGCCGGCCGTCGAGCTACGCGATCGACCGCGTGGTCATCCACGTGACGCAGGGCTCGTACGCGGGCACCATCTCGTGGTTCCAGAACCCCAGCGCGCAGGTGTCCGCGCACTACGTGGTGAAGTCGTCCAACGGGGCCATCACCCAGATGGTCCGTGACAAGGACATCGCCTGGCACGCCGGGAACTGGACCTACAACACCAGGTCGATCGGGATCGAGCACGAGGGCTACATCAGCGACGCCTCGTGGTTCACCGACGCGATGTACCGCTCGTCGGCGGCGCTGACGCGCTACATCTGCGACAAGTACGGCATCCCGAAGGACCGCGCGCACATCATCGGCCACGTCGAGGTCCCTGGAGCCGACCACACCGACCCGGGCCAGTACTGGAACTGGACCACGTACATGAACTACGTGACCGGCGGCGGCAACCCGTCGTGGTCGACCACGGTCGACAACGCCACGTCCGGGCAGTTCACGGCCAGTGCGAACTGGGGCACCTCCGCCTACTCCAGCCAGCGTTACGGCGCGGACTACCGCTTCGCCGACCCGGTCGCCGCCAGCGACCCCGCCTGGTACCAGGCGACCATCCCCAGCGCCGGGACGTACCGGGTCGAGGTGTGGTATCCGGCCGATCCCGGGTACAACAGCTCGGCGCCGTACATCGTGGCGACGTCCAGCGGCAACCAGACCGTCTACGTCGACCAGCGGTCGGGCGGCGGCTCCTGGCGCAGCCTCGGGACGTTCTCCCTCAACGCCGGCACCTTCAACGCCGTCGGCGTCAGCCGGTGGACCTCCGGCACGGGCTACGTCATCGCCGACGCGGTCCGCATCAGCAAGGTCTGACCCCTTCCGCAGCAGGGTCCGGCCTTCCGCGCTCGCGCCCGCCCAGGGCGCGAGCGTCCGGCTTTCCGTCCGGCTTTCCGTTCGGCGCGGTGACCCGCACCACTCCTGGCACGCCCGCACCCCACCCGCGAGACGTACCGGAGGATCACCACGCCGTCCGGTCAGCCCTTCAGCGGGGAAGGGCGAACCAGGTCGCCTTGCCCGTCAGGTCGGGCCGGGTGACGTAGCGCTGCGGGTGGCAGCCGTGGAAGCCGTCCGACAGGGCGGCGACGATGCGCAGGCCGCGCCCGCGTTCCGCGTCGTCGTCGGCCGTCCTGGGGACGGGCAGCAGGGCGCCGCTGTCGACGACGACGCACACGATGTCGTCGTCGTCGGACTGGAGCAGCAGTTCGTAGGGCGCCTCCCCGTACAGGAAGGCGTTGGTCACCAGTTCGCTGACCATGAGCACGGCGTCGTCGACGAGGTCGGGACGTAACCCCAGCTCGTTCAGAGCCGTACGGATGATCTTCCTGGCGTGGCCGATGGCCTGCGGGTCGCCGTCGAGCGCCCACGCCTGCTGCCTGCGGCTTCGTGGTACCGATCGGAGCACGGTCATGGCTTCTCCTTCCCCGGGCGAAAGGGGGTTGGTGGAAGAAGAGGAAGCGGTGCGTCCAAACATGTACGGAGAGAAGGGCCCGCACGGTTGAACGTCGCGCCCGATTGGTCAGGGGATCATCCCCATCACGACAGGGCGACGACGCCCGTCAGCCGGTCACGCCGGGCACGCCGCCCTTCCTGGGCAGCAGGGCGAGGGCGCCCAGGTACAGGAGGGCCGCGACGATGAGCAGGCCCTTGTAGCCGATCACCAGCGCGAGGTACTCCAGGCAACCGCCCACCATCGCGCCCAGGAGGTTGGCGCCGAAGGAGGTGGTCGCGTCGGCCGTGTCGGAGAAGCGCTTGGCGAACACCACGTTCGCCGCGAAGATCGGCAGGAAGGCGACCGTGACCGCCGCCACGGCGCGCAACGGCAGCGGCAGCGACAGCAGCCACGAGTTGGGCACCAGCCACGCCAGGAGCAGGCCAGCCAGCAGGACGCCGTACATGACCGGCAGCGGCGGGGTGCGGAAGCGGCGGGTCACCTCGACGGCGGCCAGCACGGCCACCAGGACCCCGGCGAAGACGATCGCGTTGACCACCCAGGTGGTGCCGAACAGCAGCGCGAAGCCCGTCACGCTCTTCGTCTCCAGCAGCATGAACGCCACGCCGAGCAGGAACAGGTCGGCGTAGGGGCGCATGCGGCGGTACGGGCCCGCCACGGCGCGGACGGCGATCAGGCTGACGGCGAGGATCAGGCCGAGGGTGATGAGGTAGATCGGCGGGATCGCCCCGTCCTTGAGGTAGAGGAAGGGGCGGTCGTCGCCGGTGGGAGGCGGGGTGGAGGCGGAGGCGCCCGGCCACTCCGCGGCGCAGCGCTGCGCCGCCGGGGTCGCGCCCGCGGTGATCACGGCCTGCTGGCCGGCGGTGCTGACCACGTCCACGCACGGCTTGTGGCCGAAGGCGCTCTGCATGGTGGAGGCGAGCCGGTCCACCAGCCAGCTCTCGCGGTAGTAGTTGTACATCGAGAACGTGCCGGCGGGCTTGAGGTGGGCGCGGGCCGCCCGCATCGCCTCCTCGGTGAACAGGTAGCTCTCCAGGCGCAGCGAGCTGGCGCCCGAGACGAGCGTGAGCGAGTCGGGCAGGGCGAACAGGATCAGGTCGTACGTGTGGTCGCTGCGTTCCAGGAAGGCGCGGCCGTCGGTGACGTGGGTGGTCACGCGCGGGTCGGCGTAGGGCTTGTCGGGGTGCAGCGAGCCGCCGAGTTCGCGCAGCTTGGGGTCGATCTCGACGGCGTCGACGTGCTCGGCGCCCTTGGACAGGGCGATCGCCACGTCGGTGCCGCTGCCCGCGCCCACGATCAGCACGTCCTTGGGCGGCGTGGTGGCCCGCTCGTAGGGCAGGCCGTACTGGCGCTCCCACTGCAGCCGCGCGGCGGCGGGGACGGCCTGCTGATGCGGGATGCCGTTCACCGAGATGTCGGTCACCGGCACCCCGAGCTGCTGGAACTGCTTGTACGTCACCTTGTAGTACGGCGACCAGAGCGCGCCGGGGGTCAGCGACTCGGCCAGCAGCAGCGTGACGACCGCCACGGAGGGGACGGTCACCAGCCCCAGGTAGACGACCTTCGGCCGGGGCACGAGCAGCACGCCGTACGCGACGGCCGCGATGACCCCCCAGAAGACGGGCGGCGCGCTCAGGAAGGACAGCGCGGTGAAGACGGCGATGCCGGTGAGGCTGCCGATCAGGTCGTACCGGTACGCCTCCAGCCGCGGCAGCTCGGGAAAGCACCGCCCGACGAGCTCGGCGGGGCCCATGAGCACCAGCGCCGCCGCGCAGAAGATCACTGGCAGGATCAGCCAGGCGGGCGGCCCACTGGTCTGGAGGCTGGTCCAGTACAGAACGCCCTCGGTGTTCCTGTCGACGGTCACCGGAAACGTCAGAACGACGATCACCAGCATGAACAGGACGATGGGCGAGTAATAGGGCTGCCGCCGGGCACGGCCCACCCGCAGGAATCCCAGCCCGATTCCCAGAAAGGAGCCCAGGAGCACGAAATTGGTGAAATAGCTGAGATGCACGATGTTCGACCCGGTCCACCGGATCAGCGCCAGCTCGAGGAAGAGCATGAAAGCGCTGGCGAGGATGAGTCTCGGCCGCACCGCCAGCCAGTGGCCGTCGGTGCCGCCGTCAACCGGCTTTCGCGCCTGGAGCGTCATGACGCCTCACCGTAGTGAACGGAGCGAGGACAAGGAAGCCTGACGGCCGAGAAGAATTGTCACCCGCTTCGCGCTTTTTACGGTATTCCAGCAGGTCAAAACCCCAGAGATACGCTGGACGCGCCGCACCGGATGGAGCAATGTTTGGGACGTTCGATTCTCTCCGTCATTCGGTGGTGCCTCATGCGGGTCCTGATCCAGCTCCGCCCCTCTCCCGATCTGGTCGCGGCCGTGGCCGACCCCGGCCGCACCGCCACCGTGGCGGACGTCGCCGACGGTCTGCCCGGAGTCGAGCTCGACCCCGCCTTCGTCCCGGTGGCCGTCCCGCGGCCCGTGCCGGCGGCCGGCGGCGACCCGCTCTCGCTCAACCAGGCGCTCGACTTCTCGCTGGCCGCCGAGGACGCCTCGGTGCTGGTGCGCGGCACGATCTCCGACGACGAGCTGTCCACCAGGGTGGCGTTGCTGCCCTCGCTCCGTCCCGACGTCGTGGGCGTGTTCGCCGACCCGGTGGTGCGCCCCTCGCTCACCTGCGGCGGCGATCCCCCGGTCGGCGACTGGCACGACGTGGAGCGGCTGCTCGACGTGGCGGCGCTGCACGCCGACGGGCTCGACGGCGCCGGCGTGGCGCTGGCCGTGCTCGACACCGGGATCAACGCCGCGCACGTCGCCAGGCAGCTCGGCAGAAGCGTCACGCTCGACGCCGAGCTGAGCTGGAACCCGCCGGGCGTCGAGGGGCGGCCGGGCGAGTTCGCCGTGGACCACGGCACGATGTGCGCGTTCGACACGCTGATCGGCGCGCCGCAGGCGTCGCTCATCGACATCCCGGTGCTGCGCTCCACCCGTCCCGGCGGGACGGTCCTCGACGGGCTGCTGTCGGACGCGGTCGCCGCGTTCGCGCACCTGCGCACGGTGCTGGAGGCGCAACCCGCCGAGTCGAGGGCGCTCGTGGTGAGCAATTCGTGGGGCTCGTTCTCCCCCGAGTGGGACTTTCCCCCCGGGCATCCGGGCAACTACTCCGACAACGCGGCGCACCCGTTCAACCTGATCGTCGCCGGCCTCGAGAAGGCGGGCGCCGACCTGCTGTTCGCGGCGGGCAACTGCGGGCGCGACTGCCCTGACGGCCGGTGCGCCTACCCCGACCGGCCCATCGTGGGCGCCAACTCCCACCCCCGCGTGCTGTCGATCGGCGGCGTGGACGTCAACGGCGAGCGCGTGGGCTACTCCTCCCAGGGCCCGGGACGGCTGACCGCCCGCAAGCCGGACATCTGCGCCTACACGCACTTCTCGGGTTCGAAGGCGTTCGGCGACAAGGAGCCCGACTCCGGGACGTCGGCGGCGACGCCGGTGGCGGCCGGGTTCGTCGCCGCGCTGCGCACCCGGTGGCCGTCCTCGAGGCTGTCGCCCTCCCAGCTCAGGACGCTGCTGCGGCGCACCGCGCAGGACCGTGGCGGCGTGGGCTTCGACTACGACTACGGCTACGGCGTCGTCGATCCGGCCGGGATCCTCGCCGCGCTCCAGCGCAGGGTGAGCGTCGCGGCCTGACGCGGACCCGGCGTTCGGCGGGGGCGTACGGTGGGAGCATGGCGCTCATCACCGTACGCCTGCCGCACGGCGCGACGCTCGCCGACGCCGTCGAGCGGCTCGGCCTGGAGGAGCAGGACGTCGACACCGCCTACGGGCTGGTGGCGATCGACCCCGACGAGGGCCTGTACGCGCTGCGCGTCACCGGTGAGTCGGCCGGGCGCGCCGGTCAGCCGTACGCCGATCCGAAGATCGAGCCGTTCGGCCCGCCTAGTACCGCCTAGTACTCCAGCCGCACTTATCGGAGAATCCCAGGGCCGGGAGAGTCCGCGGGCCGAAGCCGTCGGGGCCGGGCCCACCGGGGGCGGGCGCGCCCGGCTCACCACCGCGACGGGGCGCTGTCGTCAAGGGAGCGACGCCGGGCGACCGTGACCCGTCATGCTGGCAGGCCCGCGTCCAGTTCCAGGCGGGAGCCGGTGAACGCGGCCCGCAGGCGCCGATCGTGGGTCACGACCACCAGCGCGCCCCGGTAGCGGGCCAGCGCCTCTTCCAGTTGCTCCACGAGCATCGGCGACAGGTGGTTGGTCGGCTCGTCGAGCAGCAGCAGGTCCACGGGCTCGCTCACCAGCCGCGCCAGCTCGATCCGGCGCCGCTGCCCGTAGGAGAGCTCCCCCAGGCGCAACCCCAGGTCGGACGGCTGGAACAGCCCCAAGGCGAGCAACGCGTCCGCGTGCTCGTCCAGGGTCCCTGGACGCCCGTGCGCGTAGGCCCCCAGCACGGTCCGGCCCGCCGACCCGGCCGCCCCGTCCCGCCAGAGGCTCGCGGCCTGGCCGGCCCCTTGCCCGTCGCCGCGGTCCACCTCGTCCTGCCGGAAGAACCCGACCCGGCCGGCCTGTCGTACCTGGCCGGTGTCCGGCGGCAGCTCCCCTGCGAGCAGGCGCATCAGCGTGGTCTTGCCCGCTCCGTTCGGGCCGGTGACCAGCAACCGCTCACCGGCGCGGATGGCCAGGGAGTCGATGCGGAGCCGGCCCGCGACCACCACCCCGTCGAGCGCGGCCACCTCGGCGGTGCCGGCTTGCGTGGTGGAGAGGGCTGCGGTGAAGCGCAGCGGCTCGGGCGGCGGCGGCGCCGGGTGGTCGGTGAGCCACCGCAGCCGCTGCTGGGACTGCCGGATCCGCCCGGCGGCCCCGTGCGCGCGCGAACGCGCTCGCCAGGCACCGGTACCCATGCCCGCTTTGGCCACCTTGCGCGGTATTGCGGTCAGGCGGCCCGCGTTGGCCGCCACCAGCGTGGCGTGCCGGTCCACCTCGGTCTTCCACTCCTGGTGGGCCCGCGCCAGTGCGGCGTGTTCGGCGGCCTTGGCCGCGAGGTACCCGGCGTACCCGTCGCCGTAGCGGCGCACCTGCCCGTCGGCCACCTCCAGGATGGCGGTGGTCACCCGTTCCAGGAACACCCGGTCATGCGTGATCGCCACGACGGTGCCGCGGTGGGCGCGCAGGCGGCGCTCCAGCCAGGCCACGGCCTGGTCGTCCAGGTCGTTGGTCGGCTCGTCGAGCAGCAGCAGCTCGGGAGCCGAGGCCAGCGTGGCGGCCAGGGCGAGCCTGGAGCGTTCGCCACCCGACAGCGTGCCCAGCGGGCGGCCGCGCTCCAGCCCGGGCAGCCCGAGTCCGTGCAGCGCCACGTCCACGCGGGCGTCGGCCTCGTAGCCGCCCCGCGCCTCGAACTCCGCCACCAGCCCTGTGTAGGCGTCCAGCCCCGCGCGATCCGGTGTGCCCGTCTCGCCGAGCGACTGTTCGGCCGCCCGTATCCGGGCCTCAAGCCCCCGCAGGTCGGCCAGCGCCAGGTCGACGGCGTCGGACACCGTGGCGTGCGGCGGCAGCTCAAGCGACTGCGGCAGGTATCCGATACCTCCGGGCGCGACGACCACGAGCTCGCCGTTCTCCGGCCGCTCGGCGTCCGCCATGAGCCTGAGCAACGTGGACTTGCCCGATCCGTTGTCGCCGATCACGCCGATCCGCTCGCCGGGTTTGACGGTGAGCGACACCCGGTCCAGGACGACTCGGGTGCCGAAACGCTTGGTGATCTCGGTGAGTGTCAGTTGGGCAGCAGTACGCAAAGGCCCACCTCCTCTTGTTCGGCGTGAACTACGAAAGCCTGCTCCATGGCCCGCGCGACGCAGCCCGGGCCGGTCGAGCGGGACAGGTGCCTCCTGGTGTCGGCTGGAGGCGAAGCCGGCTCGGTGAACGCCCAGGCCCCACCCGGCGGCCCGGACAGTTCTCCGGTGTCAGGGCCGGCGACCGGTGTGGGTGGTGATCGTCGCCGCGAGGGACGGCACGATCGCGCGGGGCAGTGCGTGGCCGAGACCGGGCACCGTGACGAGGGTGGCGCTGGGGATGGCGCGCGCCAGCCGGGCGGCGTGCGGCGGCGGGGTGATGGGGTCCTCCGGCGCGTCGATCACCAGGGTGGGCACCGAGACGTTCGCGAGTTCGGCCCCGCGCTCCATGCCCGACTGGTCGGCCAGGGCATGGGCGGCCGGGGCTGCGCCAGGTACCGCTGTGGGCGGCGACCCGGCGTTCAAGATCGGCGAACTCCTCGTCGTCGAAGGGCAGGACGTCGCCGTTGAGCACCCTCCAGTGCTCGACGCGCCACCGCAGCTCCGCCTCCGGGCCGCGCTCCTGCCCGAGCTCCGCCCACAGAGCGAGCGGCCGGGGGTCGGGCCCGGGCAGGTCGTCGTCGGCGATGCGGGGGTCGGGGGCCGCTCCGCCGATCAGCGCGGAGCCGAGGATCGTGGCGCTCATCAGCCGGTCCGCGTGGTCGAGGAGGAGCAGCTGGACCAGGGTGCCGCCCAGCGACATGCCGACCACGTGAGCGCGTTCGATCCGCAGCGCGTCGAGGACCGCGATCGCGTCGTCGGCCAGCGCCCGGATCGGGTAGGGCCGCTCGTGGAAGGCATGGGTGGAGCGTCCGGTGTCACGGTGGTCGTAGCGGATGACGAAGTGGTCACGGGACAGCAGCTCGACCAGCTCGTCGGGCCAGCCCAGCCCGCTCGCGTTGGCCCCCATCACCAGCAGCAGGGCGGGTCGCCCCGGATCGCCGGCCGTCTCCACCCAGAGCCGATAGCCGTCCGCGACCTCGACGAAGGTCTCGGTGTGGCGAGGTCCACCGGTCTGCAGGTCTGTCACTCGGGCCATGACTCACTCCTCACGGGTTGGGTTCGGAGTGACAATAGCACGAAACGAAACGGACCGTCTCGTCTCGTCTCATGCCCGATGCTTTTGCTCCCTCAGCAACACCTCCGACCTGGCCTTCTACCTCTGCCGCCCGGCAAGCTCACCCGAGAATCTTCAGTCAGGATGACCCGCTTAACACCAGCGTCCTAGGCGTTCTCCCGGCTGAACACCCGCGTCCCGATCGTCAGGCTGACCGCGGCGAAGACCACGGTCACCGCTGCTCCTACCGCGACCGTGCCGGTGAGGTAGCGCCCGGCGAACAGCTCGCGCAGCGCCTCCAGGACGTACCTGAACGGGCTGATGCGGGAGAGGGCGTCCAGCCAGGGCGGGGCCATCGACATCGGCAGGAACGAGCCAGACAGCAGCACCAGCGGGATCACCACGGTGGACATCACGGGCGCGAACAGGTTCTCGTTCAGCGTGAGCGCGATGGCGTACGACAGCGCCGCCAGGCTCGCCCCGAGCACGATCACCAGCACGAACCCCGCCAGCACGCCCGCGAGCGGCGCCCGCAGCCCGAACGCGTAGCCGACGGCCAGGAGCAGCACGGTCTGGATGACCAGCGTGACCACGTTGTTCAGTACCCGTCCGAGCAGCAGCGCCAGGCGGCTGGCCGGGGTGACCCGCAGCCGTTCCAGGACGCCGAAGCGCCGCTCCATGACGATGCCGAACCCGGCCAGGCCGGTGCTCATCAGCCCGAGCTGGATGATCAGGCCGGGCACCAGCGTCTCCCAGGTGCCGATCGTGGCGAAGATCGGCCCGAACAGCACGAGGAAGAGCAGCGGCTGGACGGCACCGAAGACGATGCCGACCTTCTGCCGCAGCGTGATGTCCAGGTTTTGGCGGAACAGCAGCCAGGTGTCACGGGTCACGCCGCCGCCTCCTCGCGCAGGGACCGGCCGGTGATGTCCAGGAAGACGTCGTCGAGCGTGCGCCCGCCGGACTTGAGCTCGGCGGGGGCGCCCTCGGCGACGATGCGGCCGTGGTCGATGATCAGGAGGCGGTCGCACAGGGCGTCGGCCTCGTCGAGATAGTGGGTGGTCAGGAAGACCGTCACGCCGCGGACGGAGCGCAGGGCGCGGATGTGCTCCCACAGGTTCGCGCGGCTCTGCGGGTCGAGGCCGGTGGTGGGCTCGTCCAGGAAGAGCAGCGCGGGGCGGTGCACCATGCCGAACGCGACGTCGAAGCGCCGGCGCTGCCCGCCTGACAGCGCTCCTCCCGGACGCTCCTCCAGGCCCTCCAGTTCGAGCTGGGCGAGGACTTCGCGGACGCGCGTCCGGGCGTCCTCGCGGCGCATGCCGTACAGCCTGGCGTGCAGCTCCAGCTCGACCGCGACCGGGTTCATCAGGTTGATGCCGCCGCCCTGCGACACGTAGCCGATACGCCTGCGCACCCCGCGCGGGTCGGCGAGCAGGTCGTGGCCGGCCACGGTGGCGGTGCCCGAGGTGGGGCGGAGCAGCGTGGTCAGCATCCGCATCGTGGTGGTCTTGCCCGCGCCGTTCGGGCCGAGGAATCCGACGATCTCGCCGGCTTCCACCGAGAGGTCCACGCCTCTGACGGCCTCGACGCCGCCTTTGAAGGTCTTGCTCAGACCTGTGGTCTTAATCATTTTCATCGCCTCCAAATTTAGAGTAGATGAAAGTTTGCTGTCACTGCAATATTGGTACCATGAGGACGTGGAAGAGGGACTGCGGGAGCGGAAGAAGCGCGAGACCAGACAGCGCATCGCCGACATCGCGATGGGGCTGTTCATGACGCGCGGGTTCGACAACGTCACGGTGGCGGAGGTGGCGCGGGCCGCCGACGTGTCCGTGAACACCGTCTTCAACTACTTCGGCACGAAAGAGGACCTGTTCGTCGACCGGCAGGATCTGGCGGTCGACCTGCCGAAGCAGGTGCTGCAGGGGCGAGAGCCCGGCGAGAGCGCGGTGCGGGCGTTCCGGCGCGACTTCCTCGACGCGCTCGACGACCGCCACTGGCGCTACGGCTTCAACGAGGGCAGCGACCTGTTCGCGAAGATGGTGGCCGAGAGCCCCACGTTGATCGCGCGGATGCGCGAGATGCACGTCGAACGCGAGCAGGCGCTGGCCGAGGCGCTGGCCGAGGAGGCCGACGCCGACCCCGACGACCTCGCCCCGCACGTGGTCGCCACGTTCATCCTGAACACGACCCGGGTGATGACCGCCTACGCGGTGCGCAGGAAGCTCGCCGGAGAGTCGTGGGACGAGATCGCGCCCGACATCAGGGCCCAGGCCGAACGGGCCTTCGACCTGCTGGAGTCGGGCATCGGCGGCTACTGCGCGCGGCCGCTAGCTGTTGACGATGCCGTTCAGGATGCTGGCCCCTCCGGCGAAGAGGAAGAACAGCGCGTAGAGGCCGCACCCGAAGATCATTAGGCAGGTGCTGACGATGCCGCAGATGCGTCCGGCCTGGATCATGCCGCGGTTCTCGTAGACGTACCCGCTGCCGTCGATCTCACGGAGCGCCTTGTTGCCCATGGACCACGCGAAGGGCCCGAGGATCGCGCAGACGACCAGGCTCAGGATGCCGAGCACCAGGATCGTGGTGCCGTTGGGGTGCGTCTGGGGCGGCGGGCCGTAGTAGGACGGGCCGTAGTTCGGATACGACATGGCTTGCGCTGACCCCCGTCATCGATATTTAGGCAGGTTTTATACCACAGGCTCGGCAAAGATCACAGGTGACCTTACAATCCGGACATGCTGAAGGCCTTCTTCCAGTGGCTGGCGGCGACCGACTGGTTCATGCGCGCAGGGCCCAGGATCGTGCCCAGGCTGGACCGCGCCCTGCACCGGCTGACCGGCGGACGGCTGATCGGCGCCAGCGGGCTCGTCCCCGCGCTCGTCCTCACCACCACGGGCGCGCGCTCGGGCCTGCCGCGCACCACCCCGCTCGCCTGCCTGCCGGAGCCCGGCGGCAGCCTGCTGGTCGTCGGCAGCAACTTCGGCCTGCCCGGCCACCCCGCCTGGACCGGCAACCTCCTCAAGACCCCGGCCGCGACGGTCAGCTTCCGGGGCCGCGAGTTCCCCGTCGTCGCCACCCTCCTGACGGGCGAGCGGCGCGCGGCGGCCTGGCCCGGCCTGATCGAGCTGTGGCCGGTCTACGACCGCTACACCGAGAAGTCCGGACGGGAGCTGCGGGTCTTCCGCCTCACTCCGACCACCTGATCGTTTACGCCAAAATGGCAGGGCATACCATCCGTTCCCAAGGAGCCCATCCCCGTGCGTGAACGCACCCGCGCCTTCATCGGACACCGGCGTTTCCAGCAGTTCATCATCGCCCTCATCCTGGTCAACGCGGCCACGCTCGGCCTGGAGACCATCCCGGCCGTCGTCCGGCCCTTCGGCCACCTGCTCACCCTGGTCGACCACGCGGCGCTCTACGTCTTCGTGGCGGAGCTGCTGGCGAAGATCTACGTCGAGCGCACCCGGTTCGTCCGCGACCCCTGGAACCTCTTCGACACCGTGATCGTCGCGATCGCGCTGGCCCCGATGGCGGGCGGCCTGTCCGTGCTGCGCTCGCTGCGGATCCTGCGCGCGCTGCGCCTGCTGTCGGTCGTGCCCAGCTTGCGCCGGGTCGTGTCGGCCCTGCTGCGCGCCATGCCCGGGATGAGCTCGATCGTGCTGCTGCTCTCCCTGGTGCTGTACGTGGCCGCCGTGATGGCCACCAAGATGTACGGCGAAGCCACACCCGACCGGTTCGGCAGCCTGCCGACCTCGCTGTTCACGCTCTACCAGACCATGACAGGCGACGACTGGGGCAACATCGCCCGGGAGGTGATGACCCAGCACCCATCGGCCTGGATCTTCTTCACCATCTTCATCCTGGTGTGCACGTTCGTCGTGCTGAACCTGTTCATGGCGGTCGTGGTGAGCGCGATGGACGAGGAGTCGGCCGAGGAGCGGGCCGCGATGGAGGACACGTCCATGCAGCTCATCCTGAAGGAGCTGGGCGAGCTCCGCCGCGAGGTGGCCGAGCTCCGCAAGCAGGAGGTCATGGACTAGCGGGCGCGTCTCCCGGATCAGGCCGTGGCGGGCACCAGTCCGGCCACGGCGCCGATCGCCGGCGGCACGACGACCTACGGCAGCGCCCGGCCACCGTCGCCGTGATGCCCGCCGCCATCGCGAAGTGCGCGGGGAGGGCGACGCGCGGCCTGAGCCCCCGCTCGTGGACCTCGGGGACGGCGCTCAGCCCGTACCGCAGGGTGAGCCACCACAGCGAGACGATCAGCCCGAGCGGCCAGTCCCAGTCGCGGCCCGAGGACGCCAGCACGACCTGCATGACGGCCTCGCCGAGCACGATGATGACGAACAGCCCCAGCCGCTCGCCCAGGTGGGCCGGGTCGAGCACGGCGGCCTTGGGAGTGCCGATCTCGTGCGCCGGCCGCCCCAGGAGCCCCCTGCGCAGATCGCGGGCGCGCATCCGGTCGGCCTGCGCCTGCAGCTGGGCGATCAGGTGTTCGGGGCGGCGGCTCTGGATGACGGGAGCCAACTCGCGTGGCGCTCACCCGCTTCAGTCATGGCTAACGAGAATAGAACTCCACGACGAGCTGCTCGTCCACAGGGATGGTGATCTGGTCGCGTTCGGGCATGGCGGTCAGGGTGAAGCGCAGATCGGCGTGGTCGACGGCGAGATAGGGCGCGATCCGCTCGTCGGCGTGCACGCCCTCGGCGGCGGCGACGAACGGCTGCATCCGGCGCGAGCGCTCGCGCACCGAGACGACCTGGCCCGGCTTGACCAGGTAGCTGGGGATGTCCACCTTGCGGCCGTCCACGGCGATGTGGCCGTGGCTGACGTACTGCCTGGCCGCGTAGATCGACGGCGCCAGTCCGGAGCGCAGCACGAGCGAGGCCAGGCGGGTCTCCAGCAGCGTGACCAGCTCGGCGCCCGAGGCGCCGGGTTTGCGGACGGCCAGGTCCCAGTAGCGGCGCAGCTGCCGCTCCGACACGTCGTAGTACCAGCGCAGCTTCTGCTTCTCCAGCAGGCGCAGCCCGTAGTCGCCGGTGGTGCGGCGGTTGGTCTTGCGGCCGTGCTCGCCCGGCGGGTAGGGGCGCTGCTCGAAGTAGCGGACGGCTTTCCTGGTCAGCGGCACGCCCGCGCGACGCGACAGTCGCACCTTGGGACCGGTGTAGCGCACGTTCACCTCGTTGTGATTAGGTAATCCTTACTTAGGTAAGGCTAACCTATTCCTCGCGGCGTTCTCAAGGAGGCCTCATGCTGCCCATCCCCGAGCGGGTGCGGACCCTCGCAGCGGTCGCGAGCGTCGCGCGGCTGTCGGTCGACGGCGCTCCCTGCCCCGCGCGCGGCGGTGTGGACGAGCGCGGCCGTCCCGTGCTGCTGGTGCGGCCCGGCGAGGCGCTGCACGGGCTGCGCGAGGACGCCGTCGTCAGCGTCGACCTGACGGTCATGCGGCTGCTGGGGCAGGTGGAGCATCCGCGCGGGCTGGTCGAGGTGCAGGGCTGGGCGCAGGCCGTCCCGGCCGGGGAGGCGCGGGCGGCGGCGGTGGCGGTCGCCGCGAGCAGCGCCGACGAGGGGTTGTTCGACGCGCTGGAGCGGTACGGCCGGCGGGACGCGCCCCGGCTGCTGCGGCTGGACGTCGGGCAGGTGATCTACCTGACGGGGCAGGAGTCGGGGGTGCTGGACGCCGACGACTACCTGGACGCGTCGCCCGACCCGCTGACCGAGACGGCGGAGCGGGCACTGGCGCACGTGAACGAGGCGCACCGGATCCAGCTCGCTGCCGGGGTGGCCCGGCAGCTCGGGGAGCCGGCGGCGGAGGTGTGGCTGTGGGAGCTGGACCGGTGCGGCGCGACCGTACGCGTGGACGGCACCCTGGTGCGCTTCCCCTGGCCGGCCCCGGCCCGTTCGGCGCTCTGCCTGGAGACGGCCCTGCGCGGCCTCCTGTGCGCCTGCTGACCCCATGACCGCTCTCGGAGCCTCCGACCGGCGCGCGGCCCGTACGCGAAGCTGCGCCCGACCGGCCCGACCGGTCCGACCGCCGAGCAGGGCGTGCCTGTCGCCGTGCGCGTGGGGCGTTCGCGGACTGGGCGCTCTTGATCACTACTATCATCTGGCGTGTGACTGAGACGGTGCGCAGGCGCGTTCTGATGATCGCCGGTGTGCTGGCCGGCACCGTCATGCTGGCGCTGGCCGCCGCCCTGATGGGCGGCGTGTCCACCGGGAGGTCCCTGTCTCCGCTGCCGCTGCCCTCCAGCGAGACGGTCGCCGATCGTCACGCCAGGCCGGCGGCGATCGCGTCCGTTCCCGCCCGGTCGCGCATCCCGGCCGGCCGCGAGGCCCACACCCAGGCCCCCTCCCCCGCCCGGCACGCCGAGCCGGTGACCGGCCGCCCGTCCCGCACCGCGTCGCCGACTCCGGAACGCACACCCGGCCCGTCGGCCATCCCTGGCGCGACCCCGGACACGACTCCACGCGTCGCCCCCGAGCCCGGCACGCCGCCGGGTCGCGCGACCCCGCGGCTGCGCGCCCCCGACACCCCGATCCAGGTCCTGTCGCCCACAAACCCGGCCTACCCCCGCCCCCACAAGACCAGGCACCGCGCCCGGACCTCAGCGGGGGCGGCGATCGTCAGGTGATCGGGGCCTGGAGCTGCGGGAAGTCGCTGATCTTCACCGTCAGGGCGGTGGGCGCCGACGGGAGTTCGAAGAGCGTGTAGAACTCCCGCGACTGGCCGGGGGCGAACTTCTCCGTGCCGAGGCGGACACCCGCCACCCCTGTGCAGGCGCAGTAGGCGTCCGTGCCGTCGCCGGTCGCCACCTGGACGCGGCCCGGCAGATACTGGCGGCGGGCCACCGGGTCCGTGAGCCGGACGTTGCTCGCGGCGATGTACTTGTACGACATCCACTCCGTCGAGTTGCTCAGCCGGTGGTGCCAGGTCTCCTTGCCGCCCTTGTTGGTGATGCGGTAGGTGAGGACCCCCAGCCCGTCAGGGAGCCTGCGCAGCCCGGTGACCTCGAGCGAGAACGGCTGGCCCGCCACTTCGGCCGTCGCCGTCGTCGCGGCGGGGGCGGGCGTGGCGGGGGAGGCGAGGACGTCGGTGTTGGCGGTGGGCCGCCCGGCTCCCTGCTGGGGCTTCGCGAACGTCACCGTCACCCGCCGGTTGCGGCGGCGGCCCTCCTCGTCGTCGTTGCCGTACAGCGGGCGGCGCGAGCCGTACCCCTGGGCGGTGAAGCGGACGCCGCTCCTGGTGACCAGCGGGGCGAGCGCCCGGCGCACCGCCTCCGCGCGGCGGCGCGACAGCGGGTCGTTGATGGCGTCGGTGCCGGACGAGTCGGCGTGCCCGGCGATGGCGACCGTGGGGCCGGTGGAGCTGTTGATGAGGGTGGCCGCGCGGGCCAGGATCGTCTCGGCCTTCGCCGTCAGCTTCGCCTCGTTGAGCGCGAACAGCACGTCGGACGAGAGGTTGACCTCGAGGTTCCTGCCGTCGTCCGTGGTCTCCTCGGACTTGTCGAGCGATTCGGACGGCGTGCTGACCACGTGCGCGACCGTGCTGACCCCCGACAGGTCGGGCATCGGCGTGGGCGGCGGCTCGTCGCTGATGGGCACGTTCACCATGGGCGGGGTGGCGGGGGTGACGACCGTGGTCACGTCCGGGTCACCGGAGGGGGCGGGCACCACGGCGTGCACCTCGATCGACTGGCCGGGGTCGATGAAGTACCGGAGCCCGTCCCCTTCCTGGTCGGTGCAGACGCACTCACCGTCCGCCGTCTTGTACGGCATCAGCCACCGCCGGGCCGCCGTGTCGAGCACGCCGATGCCGGACGTCCACCGGAACGAGCCGTCCTTGCCGTACTCGTCCTGCAGGGAGGCGGACCAGGGCGTCTTCTCCTGGCCGAGGTTGGTCAGCCGGAGCCGCACGAGCAGGTGCTTGCCCTCGACCCGGTTCAGCCCGACGAGGTCGACCTTCAGGGTGGGGGTGTCGGTGTTCAGCACGCTGGCCAGCACGGGGCCGCTGTCGGCGCTCGGCGACGGAGACGCGGAACCGCCTGGCGAGGCGGCGGCGGACGGCGAGACGGTGGCCGACGGCGCGACTGAGGGCGTGGCTGACGGCTCGGGTCCCGCCACTCGGGGTGTGTCCACCAGCCCGCAGCCGGTGAGCGTGACGGCGAGACAGGCCAGTGCCAGGAGTGATGTCCGCATTCGGGTCATTCTGTCAGCCCGGAATACCAAAGATCACCTTATTGAGCGGTTTGTCATGCTCTCGTCGACAGTGTCCGGTGACAAAACGTGGTCCAGGACCATCACCGCGCAGCCGCTGATGCCCGCCCCCGCGCCCAGCCTGCTCGGCTCGATCCGGAGCCGCCTGGTGGCCAGCGCGGTGGAGCGGCGGTAGACGACCTCTCGGATGCTCGACACCAGCGGCCCGAACGCCTCCGCCACGTCGCCTCCCAGCACCACCACCGAAGGGTTGAGGATGTTCACCGCCCCGGCCAGCACCTCGCCGATCCGGCGCCCGGCCTCCCGCACCGTGGCCATCGTCTGCGCGTCGCCCGCGCGCACCAGCGCGGTCACGTCCGGGATGCTCTTGACGTCCTTGCCGAGCGCGCGCAGGTCGCGCAGCAGCGCGGTGCCGCTGGCCACGGAGTCGACGCAGTCGATGTTGCCGCAGCGGCACAGGATGCCGCCTCCGTCGCGGACCGGGATATGGCCGATCTCCCCCGCCGCGCCGAGCGCCCCGCGCAGGATCTCGCCGCCCGCGATGACACCTGCGCCGATGCGGGTCGAGATCTTGACGAACATCAGGTCGCCCAGGTCGGGGTAGGCGCCGCGATGCTCGCCGATGGCCAGCACGTTCACGTCGTTGTCGACGAGCACCGGGACGGGGAAGCGCTCATGGAGGATCGGCGGGATCACCACGCCGGTCCAGGAGGCCATCACCCTGGCGCTCTCGGTGCGCCCCTCGGCGAACTCCACGGTCGCGGGCATGCCCATGCCCACGCCTTTGACCTGGTCGCGCGGCCGGTCGCCGAGCAGCTCGTCCCAGGTGTCCATGAGCAGCGGCAGCACCACGTCCGGGCCCTGCTCGACGTCGATGGCGAAGTCGCGTCCGTCCAGCTCGCGGCCCGCGAGGTCGCAGAGCGCCACCCTGGTGCGGCTGGCGCCGAGCGCGGCCACCAGCACGACCCCTCCGGCGGCGTTGAACTCCAGCCGCACGGGGGGCCGTCCGCCGGTCGACGGCGCGTCGGCGCGCTCCACGACCAGGCCGCGCTCCAGCAGCTCGCCGACGCGGAGCTGCACCGCGGGGCGGGACAGACCGGTGACCCGGCCGAGGTCCGCCCGCGTCACGGCCTCACCCGTGCGGATGAGGCGGAGCACCTCGCCACTGCTGGCGAGGGTCGCGGCGGTACGTCGAGGCATCGGACAAGTGAACCACACGGGGTTAGGTAATGAAAAGTCGTGACTTTTTTATCTTAAATACCAAAACTCCGGTTGTGCGCGACCTAAACTCTGGCTAGTGTCCGTTCTGTCCATGCTTGGTAGATCATCGGAGCTCCCCGCCGTGTCCCCCTCCTCGACGTCCCCCTTCTCGACCCCTCCCGCCGCGTACACCGCCGACCTCGTGGTCTTCGGCGGCACCGGCGACCTGTCCATGCGCAAACTGATCCCGGCGCTGTACCACAGCGACAGGGACGGCCGCCTGTCTCCCGAGACGCGGATCATCGCCATGTCCAGGGGCGGGCTGACCGACGCCGACTTCCGCGGCAAGGTGGACGCCGAGGTACGCGACCAGGTCCCGGTGGAGGACCCGGCCATGTGGCAGCGCTTCCTGGGCCGCCTGCACCACGTGTCCGTGGACGTCGGCGAGACCGGCACGGACCACGCCGGTTGGAGCGCGCTGACCAAGCTGCTGGCCGGGCACGAGCAGCGCGACCGGGTGTTCTACCTGGCGAGCCCGCCGATGACGTTCGGCCCGTTCTGCCGGCAGCTCGACGAGGCCGGCCTGGTGACGCCGATGTCGCGGGTGGTGCTGGAGAAGCCGCTCGGCCGCGACCTGCCGAGCGCGCAGCGGATCAACGACGAGGTCGGCGCCATCTTCGACGAGCGCCAGATCTTCCGCATCGACCACTACCTGGGCAAGGAGACGGTGCAGAACCTGCTCGTGCTCCGCTTCGCCAACGCCTTCCTGGAGCCGATCTGGAACTCCCTCTGGATCGACCACGTCCAGATCACCGCCGCCGAGACGGTGGGCACGCCCGGCAGGCGCGGCTACTACGACCAGGCGGGCGCCCTGCGTGACATGGTGCAGAACCACCTGCTCCAGCTCCTGACGCTGACCGCGATGGAGCCGCCGGCCCGCAGCGACCAGGAGGCGATCCGCGACGAGAAGGTGAAGGTGCTGCAGGCGCTGCGCCCGATCGTGGGCACCGAGGCCGACCGGTTCACGGTGCGCGGCCAGTACACACGCGGCCAGGGGGAGGCCGACGGCATGCCCGGCTACCTCGACGAGCCCGCGTCCACGCCGCCCACGGACGCCTCGCGCCGGGTGGAGACGTTCACCGCGATCCGCGCCGAGATCAAGAACTGGCGCTGGGCGGGGGTGCCGTTCTACCTGCGCACCGGCAAGCGCCTGCCGAACCGCAGGTCGGAGATCGTGGTGCAGTTCAAGGACGTGCCGCACTCCATCTTCCCCGGCGGCGCGCCGAACCGGCTCGTCCTGCGCCTGCAGCCGGAGGAGGGCATCGAGCTGCACATCATGGCCAAGGAGCCCGGCGCGGGCGACGTGACGCTCAAGCCGGTCCCGCTGTCGCTCAGCTTCGGCAAGACGTTCACCGCGCGGGTTCCGGAGGCGTACGAGCGGCTGCTCACGGACGTCCTGGCGGGCAACCCGACCCTGTTCATGCGCCGCGACGAGGTGGAGGCCGCCTGGCGCTGGATCGACCCGATCCTGTCGGCCTGGGAGTCGTCCGCCGATCTGCCGGAGCCCTACCCCGCGGGGACGACCGGGCCCGCGGGCGCCCACGAACTGCTCGGCCGCAGCGGTCGTGCCTGGCACGAGGAGGAAGCGTGAGCGAGCGCGCCTTCGGACACAGCGACCTCGGGTTCATGGGCCCGAAGAAGGAGGGACCATGAACCCCGTCGTCCAGGAGATCACCGACAGGATCATCGAGCGCAGCCGCGCCAGCCGCGCCGTCTACCTGGAGCGGATCCGGCGCGAGGGCGAGGCCGCCCGCGCGAAGGGCCCGGCCCGCGCGCACCTGGGCTGCGCGAACCTGGCGCACGGTTTCGCCGCCGCCTCCGCCGAGGACAAGCCCGCCCTGCGGGGGACGGCCAAGCCGGGCGTGGCGATCGTGACCAGCTACAACGACATGCTCTCCGCCCACCAGCCGTACGAGACGTACCCCGCCGAGCTGAAGGCGGCCGTGCGCCGGGCGGGCGGCGTGGCGCAGGTGGCGGGCGGGGTCCCGGCGATGTGCGACGGGATCACGCAGGGGCGCCCCGGCATGGAGCTGTCGCTCTACAGCCGCGACGTGATCGCCATGGCGACCGCGATCGCGCTGTCGCATGACATGTTCGACGCGACGCTGCTGCTGGGCGTGTGCGACAAGATCGTGCCGGGGCTGCTGATCGGGGCGCTGCACTTCGGGCACCTGCCCGCGATCTTCGTCCCGGCGGGGCCGATGACGTCCGGGCTGCCGAACAAGGTGAAGGCGCGCACCCGCCAGCTCTTCGCCGAGGGCAAGGTCGGCAAGGACGAGCTGCTCGACGCCGAGGCGAAGTCCTACCACTCCCCCGGCACCTGCACCTTCTACGGCACCGCCAACTCCAACCAGGCGCTGATGGAGGTCATGGGCCTGCACCTGCCGGGCTCGACGTTCGTCAACCCGCACACCGAGCTGCGGCACGCGCTCACCGAGGCGGCCGGGCGCAGGGCCGTGGAGATCACCGCGCACGGCGGGGAGTACACGCCGGTCGGCGAGCTGGTGGACGAGAAGGCGATCGTGAACGCCTGCGTGGCGCTGCTGGCCACCGGCGGGTCCACCAACCACACGCTGCACCTGGTGGCCATGGCCGCCGCCGCCGGGATCGTGCTGACCTGGGACGACCTGGCCTGCCTGTCGAAGGCGGTGCCGTCGCTCACCCGGATCTACCCCAACGGCCAGGCGGACGTGAACCACTTCCGTGACGCGGGCGGCATGCAGGTGCTCATCGGCGACCTGCTCGACGAGGGCCTCCTGCACGCCGACGTGCTGACCGTGGCCGGGCGCGGGCTCGACCGCTACCGGTCCGCCCCCTCGCTCCAGGACGGCACGCTGGCCTGGGCCGAGGTGTCCGGCGGCAGCGCCGACCCGGACGTGCTGCGCCCGGTGAAGGAGCCGTTCGCGGCTGACGGCGGCATCCACATGGTCAGCGGCAACCTCGGCACGGCCGTGAGCAAGGTGTCGGCCGTCAAGCCCGAGCACCTGGTGATCGAGGCCCCGGCCAGGGTCTTCGACGACCAGCTCGACCTGCTGCGCGCGTTCGAGGCGGGCGACCTGGACGGACAGGACTTCGTGGCGGTCATCCGCTACCAGGGGCCGAGCGCGAACGGCATGCCCGAGCTGCACAAGCTCACGCCGCCGCTGGCCGTGCTGCTCGACCGGGGACAGCGGGTGGCGATCGTCACCGACGGGCGGATGTCGGGCGCGTCCGGCAAGGTGCCCGCGGCCATCCACCTGTCGCCGGAGGCGGCCGACGGCGGGCCCATCGCGCTGGTGCGCGAGGGCGACGTGATCAGGCTCGACTCCGCGGCGGGGAGCCTGGAGCTGCTGGTCCCGGCCGAGGAGCTGGCCCGCCGCTCGCCCGAGGGCCGTCCGCTGAGCGACGCCCAGTGGGTCGGCACGGGACGCGAGCTGTTCGCGACGTTCCGCCGGATGGCGGGGCACGCCGAGCAGGGCGCGGGCATCTTCGGCGTGAGCGGCGCCGAGTCGCCCGACCACGGCCCCGGCCTCGGGTTCGCCGCCGAGGCGGGCGCGTCGCACCTGGAGTCCGGCGCCCCGCGCCCGCGGCCTCGGCCCGCGGGAGTCCCTGGATGAGCGCTCCGTGCGCGGGAGCAGCGTGGTGAGCGCGTTCGCGTTTCCGTGGCTCGTCGCCGACATCGGCGGCACCAACGCCCGGTTCGGGCTGGTCACCTCGCCGGGGGCGCGGCCGTCGCACGTCGCGGTCCTGGCGGGGGCCGACCACCCGTCCCTCCCCGAAGCCGTAGCCGCCTACCTCGCGGAGCTCGCGGAGCACGCGGACGGAGTGCGGCCGGGGGCGGCCTGCCTGGCCGTGGCGGGGCCCGTCGAGGGCGAGCGTTACCGGCTGACCAACTCGGCCTGGGCGGGGTCGGTCCGGGAGCTGGACGTGCCGTTCGCGGCCCTGCTCAACGACTTCGAGGCGCTGGCCGTGTCGCTGCCGCACCTGGGTGGCGTCGACCTGCTGTCGCTCGGCGGCCCCGACCCCTCGTACGGGGTCAAGGCGGTGCTCGGGCCCGGCACGGGGCTCGGGGTGGGCGGGCTGGTGCCGTCCGGCGAGGGCTGGACGCCGATCCCGGGTGAGGGCGGGCACGTCACGGTGCCCGTCCAGGACGAGCGGGAGCTCGAGCTGGTCCGGGCGCTGCGGGCGCAGGGCCTCGGGCACGTGGTCGCCGAGCACGTGCTGTCGGGGCCCGGCCTGGCCCGGCTGCACCAGGCGCTGGCCGCGGTCAACGGCGTCAGCGCGCCTGTGCTGAGCTCGTCCGACATCGTGGCCCACGTCGACGACTCGCTGTGCGCGGAGACGGTCGAGGTGTTCTGCGGGATGCTCGGCAGCTTCGCCGGGAACGTCGCGCTCACTCTCGGCGCGCGCGGGGGCGTCTACCTGGGAGGCGGGGTGCTGCCCCGTATCGTGGACCGCGTGCGAGCGAGCGACTTCCGCGCCAGATTCACGGCCAATCCAGATATGTCCGGATACCTGGCGGCCATCGCGACCACGCTGATCGTCGCGCCGCAACCGGCGCTGACCGGCGCGGCCGCCTGGCTGGCGCAGCTCGCCGCCAGGGAACTGGTCGGGTGACACCGGCCGCACCGCTGCCGGACGCCGCGAGTGGTGTCCGGCGGACCACCGGACCGCTGGTGAGCACCGCGAACCGCGGCCCACGTACCGCCCACGTACCAGCGCACCGCTGCGGCGACATCGCCCGCAGCGGTCGATGAGGAGAGACCTTCCATGAGCCTGCTCGATCTCGCCCCCGTGATCCCCGTCGTGGTGATCGACGACGTGGAGACCGCCGTGCCGCTGGCGCGGGCGCTCGTCTCCGGCGGCCTGCCGGCCATCGAGGTGACGCTGCGGACCGCCGTCGCGACCGAGGCCATCCGCCGGATCGCGGACCAGGTGCCGGACGCCGTCATCGGCGCCGGAACCGTCCGGAACTCCCGCGACATCGCGGCATCGGTGGAGGCCGGGGCGAAGTTCCTGGTCTCGCCCGGCACGACCCAGGCCCTGATCGAGGCGCTGGACGCGAGCGGCGTCCCGTACCTGCCGGGCGCGGCGACCGCGTCCGAGGTGATGGCGCTGGCCGAGCGCGGCGTCAAGGAGCTGAAGTTCTTCCCCGCCGAGGCCGCGGGCGGCGTGCCGTACCTGAAGTCGCTGGCGGGGCCGCTGCCCGACGTCCGGTTCTGCCCGACCGGCGGCATCAAGCCCGCCACCGCGCCCGACTACCTGGCGCTGCCGAACGTCGGCTGCGTCGGCGGCACCTGGCTCACCCCGGCCGACGCGCTGGCCACCGGCGACTGGGCGCGCATCGAGAAGCTGGCCTCGGAGGCGGCCGCCCTGCGCTGACCGGGGTACCGGACGGCCCGCCTGGGTAGGTCAACGGCACCGAAACCGCAGCTCCGGGAAGCCCCTGCCGCTCCTCGGCAAGCGAAGGGGACCGTCATGCCGGGGTCAACAGCGCAGCAGGACCAGCCGTACGCGTCGCGCAGCGCCCAGCCGGGCAGCCTCGAACGGGGGCTCGACATCCTGTTCACGCTGAGCAGGGCCACCCGCCCGCTCAGCCTGGCGCAGCTGTCGAGGCGCACGGGGCTGCCGAAGTCCACGGCGCACCGGATCCTGGGCGTGCTCTGCTCGCGGACGCTGGCCAGGCGGGAGGGCACCGGCTACCTGCCGGGCGCGCTGCTGGCCGACCTGGCGGGCGCGGGCAGGGGCCGGATCCCCGGATCACGCAGGGCCGTCCTGCCGTACCTGCTGTACCTGTACGAGACCACCCGCCAGACGGTGAACCTGGTGGTGCCGTCGGGGCTGGAGGCGCAGTACGTCGAGCGGCTGTACGGGCACAACCGGATCGACTCGCTGTCCGACGGCGTCGACCGGGCGCCGCTGCACTGCACGGCGACGGGCAAGGCGCTGCTCGCCTACGACCCGTCGCTGCGGCGGTCGCTGGTGGAGCAGGGCGCGCCCGAGCGGATGACCCGCCGCACGATCACCAGCCTGGCGGCGCTGGACCGCGAACTGGCCCAGGTCCGCAGGTACGGCGTGGCGTACGCGCAGGAGGAGTACACCGAGGGCGTGTCCTGCGTGGCGGCGCCCGTCTTCGGGCCCGGCGGCCGGATCTGCATGGCGGTGGGGGTGGCGGGCCCGGCGTCCGTGGTGCCGCTGGCGCGGCTCGGCATCTCGGTGCGCGGCGCGGCCCAGGCCATCTCGGCGTCCCTCTGCCGCGGGGACGAGACGTTCCGATGACCGGAACGCCCGCCATCGGTTGACCGAAAGCGTTCCACTCGGCGAAACGCCGACTCCCCGGCCCCGGCCTCAGGGGCTCCCATCATGGGCATGACCACAACACCAGCCCGGACCGGCGCCCTCGACCGGCGGCACCGCGGCACCCCGGGCGAACGCGCCAGGGCGCGCCGGGCAAGATCCAGCCGCTCCTCGCGGAGAAATGGGACG